>DASXVL010000052.1:0-9881 GCA_036504255.1 Armatimonadota bacterium
ATAAGTATCTACGATGATCTTGCGTCCCGTGAGCCCGGTGTCACCCACCGGCCCCCCCACGGTGAACGTCCCGGTCGGATTCACCAGCAGCGCCAGGTCGTCCGGACACATTCCGAGCGGGCCGAGCACCGGTTCCACCACATAGCGCCGCAGGTCGGTGGCGATTTGCGCCTGACTCACGTTTTCGGCGTGATGGCTGGAGATCAATACCTTCTCGACGCAGACCGGGCGGCATCCGTCATAGGCCACCGTTACTTGCGTTTTCCCATCGGGCCGTAAGTACGGCAGTTGCCCTGATTTCCGCACGCGGGCCAACTGGTGCGCCAACTGGTGTGCCCACTGAATGGGAGCGGGCATCAAGGTCGGCGTCTCCGTACAGGCGAAACCGAACATCATGCCCTGATCGCCTGCGCCGCCGGTGTCCACCCCTTGCGAGATGTCCGGCGATTGCGCGTGCACCAGGTTGAGCACTTGCACGGTGGCCGGGTCAAAACCGCAGGCGGCGTCGTAGCCGATGGCGGCAACGGTCTGGCGGGCAATCTGCTCGATGTCGATAGCGGCTCGTGTCGTAATTTCCCCGGCGATAATCACTTGCCCGACGGTGACGAGCGTTTCACACGCCACGCGCGCCAGGGGGTCCTGGGCGAGCAGCGCATCCAGCACGGCATCGGAAATCTGGTCGGCCACTTTATCCGGATGACCTTCCGTCACCGATTCCGAGGTAAACACATAACGACCTTCGTTCAACGCGACTATCTCCTTCAACGGATCGCCACCAGCGGGCGGTCAGGTAAATATTTGACGTATTATAGCACTTTAGGTGAATCTGCTAAAGTGGCAGTCCGCGCTGAACACGCGGCTTTCGCGGTCTGCTCGCTCCGCAAAGTGTGGATTGCCGTTGCACAGAGAAGGGACCGGACACAATAGCACGAAATGTTAGTTAGCGGAGGATGATAAATGCCTGACTTTTTGCAAAGTTCCGTGCAGAGCTATCTCGATGGATTGGCATCGGGTGCGCCGGTCCCGGGTGGGGGTAGCGCCGCCGGGTTGACGGGAGCGCTGGCTGCCGGTTTGCTGTGTATGTCTGCCCGATTTACCGTGGGACGCGAGCGCTATGTGGCGTTTCATGAGGCGGCGACGATGGTACTTACCCTCGCCGAAGGCTATCGCGTTGAGATGCAGGGGCTAATGGAAGAAGATGCCGTGGCCTACGCGCAATATGGCGCAGCACTGGCGCTGCCAAAGAGCACGGATGCGGAAAAGGCCGCCCGCCATGACGCACTGCAAGCCGCGACACGCGCGTCGGCACTCGCCCCCATGTCCATCGCGCAGCACAGCTTTCGGCTGTTGGAACTGGCCGGTGTGCTCGCCGCGAATTGTAATCCGAATTTAGTGAGCGATGTCGCTGTTGCTACCCAGTTGGCGATGAGCGCCTTGCAGAGCGCGGTGTTAAACGTGCGCTTGAATCTCAAGTCGTTGGAGGATAGCGAGCTCGTGGGCAAGTTATCCGAGGAATTATCGTCCATGCTTCGGCAGGCGCCGAGTCTCGCGCAGTCCGCGCTGGAAACAGCCTATGCTGTGATGAAATTACCGATCGAAGGAGTATAACCGTCGCATGACCGCCATTCAACTACGCGGTGCGCCCGTCGCACAGCAATTAAACGAGCGCCTGCAGGCCGATATTCACGATTTGCAGGCACACGGCGTGACGCCTTGTCTGGTTTCCGTGCAGGTGGGTGAGGATGAAGCCTCGCGCATTTACCGTACCCAGCAAGAGAAGAAGGCTACCGCACTGGGCGTACAGTACCAGCGCATTGATTTACCGGCGACCATCGCGGAAGAGGAACTGGCTGAGACGCTACGCGGTTTCAATCGCGACCCACAGGTGCATGGGGTCATCCTGCAAACGCCGTTGCCGCAGGGCATTGATCTGGATGCCATGCAAGGGATTATCCATCCACTGAAGGACGTCGATGGCGTGACACAGGCCAACCTGGGGGCGGTCATGACCGGCCGCCCCGGCCTCTACCCCTCCACGGCGCTGTCCGCCTATGAATTGATCCTCGCGAGCGGCGTCGCGTTGAAAGGCAAAGAGGCGGTGGTTATCGGGCGCAGCGCCATTGTCGGGAAACCGGTGTTTATGCTGCTGGTCAATCAACGCGCCACGGTGACCATGTGCCACACGGGCACACAGAGCGCCGGGTTGCTGGAATATCATGTGCGACGTGCGGAGATTCTCGTAGTGGCTGTCGGGCAGCCGCTCCTGATTCCCGGCTCCTGGGTGCGCGAGGGCGCGGTCGTAATCGACGTCGGCATCAATTACGTCAATAATACCATCGTCGGTGACGTCGAGTACGCCCCGGCCGCTGAACGCGCCGCCTACATCACCCCGGTACCGGGTGGGGTGGGGCCGCTCACCGTGACCATGTTGCTGCGCAATACCGTGCAGGCCGCGCGCATGCAGACGGAAATTGGACGTTTATAAGGGCCGTATGGCTTCGCAGTTAACACACAGGCGCCCGGCATCGCTGCCGGGCGCCTGTGTGTTAACTGCATCAGAGAACGCTACGCGTATTATTGCATCGGTTCGGGGGCGGTCTGGTAGCGTTGAGCGCTGATGGGCATTGTCTTCAACGGGGCCAGCGGATCGCGCAGGTCGGTGATCTGTTGCCAATTCTGCCCGATCGTTTGCGCCTGTTTGGCAAACCACAGTTTCGCCACGTCGCTAAATTTCGCAGCGCGGCAGAAATAGGTGGCGGCGGTACGCACTTCGTCAAATTTCGGCGTGTGCGCCGGATGAATGTCATCGACGTAGATGATCAGGTAGCCGGTTCTTGATTTCGCCGGATCTATTGAATCGGGAATTTTCAGGGAAATGACCTTCGAATAATCGCCGGGTTTGAGCGCCGGGTTCTCCTCGTTGCCAAAGACGGTCGCGGCGACTTGCGGGCTCATCGAACTCGGTGAAGCCCATTCGGCGACACCCTTGTGGTGATTCAGCACTTCGCAGGTCGAATACATCTTCGACAGTGTGCTGGCGTCTGCACTGGTGTCCTCGCCATTCTTGAGCCGGTTATAGGCTTTGGTCGCTGTGTCTATATTCAGCGTGTCAATGCAGATTAATTTGGCCATGGGGGGGGCGGAAAAGACATCCGGATGCTTGGCATAAAATTGTCGCGCTTCCTCTGGGGTCACAGCGAGTCCGGTCATCTTCTCTACGAGCAGGACAAGGCGTAACTGTTTTTCCAGGTTCTGCCGGGGTACCGCTTCCAGGCGTTTGCGCGTCATGGCGCTTTGCGCGAAGGTGAAGGTCTCCTGGATACGCTGGTCTACTTCATCCGCTGTGACCGTAACATTGGCCAGGCGCGCCGCTTCGTTGACCAACACCTGTTCTTGCAATTCCCCGCTCAATAGATCCAAGCCGAGCGGCTGGCGGCCAGCGTCTTTTGTGATGGCGGCTTGGGCGAGGTCACCGCGGGTGATCTTGGTCTCGCCGAGTTGGCCGACGACCTGATCGAAATTGAACTTGATCGCGTCGCTGTACGCGTTGGTGACCATGGCGCCGGAGAGAAATCCGATGAGGATTCCGCTGCAGAGTACGCACCACAACTGTATCCGCTTCATGCCGTGCTCCTTTAGCTGTACATATTCAGGACTGGCTACGGTTGTTAACCGCCCAGGTATGGTAGCTGTTCTCCCGTGAGGGGTCAAGCTGTCGTGACGAATTTCCCTGGTTCAGGGTACAATGCGTCTGTGTATAGCCATTCATCCAGTGACGATCAAAAAAATTCCGTTGCCGCTAACGTTTCACAACCCGCAGCGGTGACGCTCGCGGCCGACGGGACGTTGCCGGCACGCGTCGCTGCGCTGCGCGCGCGGTTAGCGTCATGTGATATATGCCCACACTTGTGTGGGGTTAACCGCCTGGCCGGGGCGGTGGGTCGATGTGGCATTGCCGCAACGGTGCGGGTGGCGTCGATTTGCGATCACCATGGCGAAGAGCCGGTACTGTCGGGCACGCGCGGCGCGGGCACGGTATTTGTGGCTGGGTGCAATTTGCGGTGCGTCTATTGCCAGAATCACCAGATCAGTCAGACGGCGTTGGACGCGTACCCTGCTTATACCAGCGAGGAACTGGCGGCGGGATTCCTTCAGCTACAGCGGCAAGGTTGCCATAATCTCGATTGGGTGTCGCCGTCGCACGTCGTCCCGCAACTCGTGGAGGCGTTGGCGCTCGCCATTGAGCAGGGGTGCCGCTTGCCCGTCGTCTACAACAGCAACGGCTATGACCAGCTCTCGACGCTCGCGCTGCTTGATGGCGTAATTGATATCTACCTGCCCGATCTGAAATACGCCGACGCGGGGACGGCGCAACGACTCTCCGCGGCTCCGGGCTATCCGGATATCGCCATCGCGGCGATTCGTGAGATGTACCGGCAGGTGGGCGCGCTCTCGCTGGATGCGGCTGGGATCGCACGCCGTGGCGTCGTGGTACGTCATCTGGTGCTACCGCACAACCTGGCGGGCAGCCGTGACGCGCTCCGCCGCCTGGCGGAAGAAGTTTCCCAGGAGATTACCGTCAGTCTGATGGCGCAGTACTACCCGACGCACCGTGCGGCGGAGATCCCCGAACTCTCCCGCACCATTACCGCCGCCGAGTACGATGAGGCTTTGGACGCCTTTGCCGAGGCCGGACTCGAAAATGGCTGGGCGCAGGAACTACACGACGCGCCGGAAAGCTACCGTCCGGATTTTCAGGAAGAACATCCCTTCGCCTAATCGTGGCCCCACTGCGCCTCCAATACGCGTGACCGCCGCCGACTTCTCTGCTACAATAGCGCCAGCGAAGCTTTGCCGATCGGCAGAGATGGAGGAGACCCCCCGATGCCGAAGACGATGTTGGCGGACATACGCGACGGAATGAGCGTACAAACGCTCGCCTACCTGAAGCAAAAACGACTGATCCCTTTTAAAAATAAGCCGGGCGCTTTCCTTGCGCTCACACTGGCGGATAGTTCCGGCAGCTTGGAGGCGAAGGTCTTCGACGGTGCGGAAGATATGCACGCCCGCCTGCACGATGGGCAGATTTTGAGTGTTGCCGGCCGTGCCTCCGTTTATCAAGGGTCGCTCGGGTTAGTGCTGGACGCGGCCGATGTGTGGGATGGCCCGTTGCAGATGGCCGACTTTATGCCCGCCTATGCCGGAGACGTCGCTGAGTTGGATGCCCAACTTGATGCGCTGATTGCGTCACTGACCGATTCGGATATATCACGCTTGGTGCACGCCATTTTTGCCGACCCGGACCTGCGCGCCAAATACCGCGAAGCGCCCGCCGCGAAATCCATGCACGGCGCTTATCTGCACGGGCTGCTGGAACATGTCGTCCGCCAGGCGGAACTCGCCGAGGCCGCCTGCCACTGCTACCCGCAGGCCAAGCGCGACCTGGTCATCGCCGGCGTGTTACTCCACGATATCGGCAAGATCGTCGAATTCTCCTGGGGGCTTAGCATCGAGTATACCAAGTATGGCCAGTTGCAAGGCCACGCTATCATTGGCGACCGGCTGGTCTTCGAGCGCGGGCGCGAGGTGGGGATCAGCGAAGAAACGGCGTTACAGTTAAGCCACATGCTGCTCAGTCACCATGGCGAGCGCGAATTTGGGGCGGTGGTGTTGCCGCAGACATTGGAAGCGGTCATTTTGCACAGCGTGGATAATCTGGAAGCCAAGGCCACGCACTGCATTGCCATGTTAGCGAAGGCTGACCCTACGTCGTTATGGACTGAATACGATCGTATCCAAGGTCATGCCTGGTATCGTGGCGAGACGGAAGCGACGGCCACGCCGTAAAGAATAGTAAAAAAAGTGCCTGGTTCGTGCTGCAATACGTCGAAATCCCCCTTGCGCTTGAGGACGAACCTTGCTATAATTCCATGCTGTGTCCGGACCTGCTCGCCGGACAGGATCTGTGAGAGGAGCGAGTCCGATGGCCAGTATTTGTGAAGTTTGCGGCAAGGGTATTCAGACCGGTTATAGTGTGAGCCACTCCCATATTCGCACTAAGCGCACCTGGAAGCCAAATATCCAGAAAGTGCGCACGCGGAATGCGAAAGGCACGCCCGAGACACTGAATGTCTGCACAGGTTGTCTGAAGGCCAATAAAGTCATCAGAGCGTATTAACCACGCCTGTCCTTGCAACAATTACCGCCGGGTCCTAATTTAGGACCCGGCGGTTTGTATTTGGTGCTGGATTGCGCGGTTGGCTCACACCGTTGCAGGTGGCCGCGTCTTGCGGACCTTGCGCAGTAGGCGGTCAGTAATAATGGAGAGTTCTTCGACTTTGAGCAGTTTGAGCATGCCGAGGTAGGCGGCAATGCCGAGAGTCATACTTAAGCCGACCTGGAGGATGAGCGCAAGGCGGGGGACAATGAGCAGGGTTTCCGGCAAATTTGCCACCGAGAAGGGAAGATAGGGCGGCACCCAGTTGAAGGTCGGGAGGAGCCGTTCGCCCAAAATTGAGGGCGCCAGCAGGGACGCGGTATAGTACAGGACGATACCCATGAGCGCCGATGCGAGCAAAACCTTCCCCGTCATCAAGACGAGTGCACGACCATTGATGCCCCCCAACCGCCGCCGCAAGAGTTCGATGAGTACCAGCGTGCTGATGGTCGAGGTGATGGTGGTGGCAATGGCCACGCTGCCGTATTGAAAACCGGAATATTTTGCCAGGTACCAGGAGAAGGCGAAGTTACCTGCGACCATCGCGACACTGACGATTGTGGGGGTGCGCGTGTTGTGCAGCGAATAGAATGCGCGGTTGACTACCTGTGCGACGCCGAGCCCGAGGACCGCCCAGGCAAAAAGGCCGAGGACATAAGCGGTGGCATGTACGCCGGGCATGCCAAAACGGCCGCCGCCATATAGCAGACAACTAATCGGTTTTGCGAGCACCGTCATGCCAACCGCGGATGGTATCGAGAGCATGAGGATAATTTTAACCGATTTATTCAGCGTCTCGCGAAACTCGCGCGTTTGCCCAATTGCTACCTGCTGTGCGAGCGTAGGGAAGACCGCCGTGCCGATGGCCGCGGCAAATAAGCTGAATGGGACCATGACAATTTTGTTGGCGTTGCTGATATCGGTGACGGCAGCCAGTCCGAAGACGGCGCCCATGACCAGCGGAATCATGAGAATGTTGACCTGGCTCAGCGCCAGGCTGAACATCACCGGCGCGAAGAGTTTGAACACCCGCCGCACACCCTCATGCGCCAGATCAATGGCGAAGGAAAAACGGAAACCATATTTGATGGCGACCGGGAATTGAATCGCGGCCAGCATGAAGGCGGCGAGCACCACGCTATACGCGACGCCGTAAATACTCGGATGCTGCGGCGATCCGCCGAAGATGGACATTTTGGTAAAGACGGTGATGCCGAGCAAGGTGCAGAGCACATAGACATTCCAGACGACGACCGGCGCGAGGAAGTGCTTATACGAATTCAAGATGCCCGTCAGGTGGCCGGACTGGGCGGTAAAAATGAGCATCACACACATGACGCGCGTGAGAGACACTGTCAGGTTGAAGGCCTCGGGCGTGAACTGATGACTTGAGGGAATCAAGTGTAACAACTGCGGGGCAAAGATCATGCAGATCACCACGCAGATGGACATGGCGATTAACAGCAAGGTGGCGATGGTACTGCCGACTCGGTGCGCTTCCTCATCTTCGCCCTTGGACAAATAACTGGTAAAGACGGGGATGAAGGCGGCGCTCATGGCTCCACCGGCAAGAAGATAGTAAAACAGATCGGGAATCATGAACGCTAACTTGTAGGCGCCCGTGACATCGGTATTGCCGAAGGTTTGGAGCAGGAGATTATCGCGTACCAGGCCGAGTAACCGGCTCATGAGCATGCCGACAGAGAAAATAATCGCGCCTGCGGCGACGGTGGAGGTTTTACGTGAAGTCATAGCTGCTAGTGTCCTCGTCAGCATTATACCCGTCAGTCGTCACTCCGGCAACTCGGAGGGAGACTCGCGCGGATGGCGGAACTCTCGTATAATACGGGGCAACGATTAGTGGAGCGGAGCATGCGACGGCGACGAGATGAGCGAGCGGGGATAATGGCAATGCAGACGCGCGTACGGCAATTCGTGCGCGCGGAAGGGCTGTGGCCGGCGGGGGCGCACTTGCTGGTCGCCGTGTCCGGCGGCCCGGATTCCGTCGCGTTGCTCGATCTGTTGCAGACGGCGTTCGCGTTGGAAGACGACCTGCGGCTGACTGTCGCGCATGTTCACCACGGGTTACGCGCCGAGGCGAGCGAGGACGCGTTCTTCGTGGAGCGCTTGGCCGAACTGTACGGCTTGCCCTGCCTGCAAAGTTGGGTCGATGTGCCGGCGCGCGTGGCGGAGACGGGCGAATCGGTGGAGGAGGCTGCGCGCATCTTGCGCTACGCGGCGCTGGCCGAACTCGCGCGTGACGTTGCTGCCGATCGCATCGTCACCGGACACACCGCTGACGATCAGGCGGAGACGGTTCTCATGCGCTTCCTGCGTGGAACGGGCGTGGCGGGGTTGGCGGGGATACCTCCACAGCGCGGCGTCATTGTGCGACCGTTACTGCCGATATGGCGCACGGAGATCGAGGCGTATTTGCGGGACCGGGAACTGTTGTCCTGCACCGATTTGAGCAATCTTTCGCTGGATTTTACGCGTAACCGTCTGCGCCTGGAATTGCTCCCGCAGTTGGAAGCTGTCTATGCGCCGCGCCTACGCGTCCGCCTGCATCATCTGGCCGAATTGGCGCGCCAGGACGACGCGGCGTTGGAAGCCATCGCGGCGGAGGTATACGCACGGACATGTGCACGATTGCCGGATGGTGTGGCGCTCGTACCCGATGTCACCCAGCCGCTGGCGATCCGCTCGCGGCTCTGGCGGCATGCGATCGCCG
Source organism: Armatimonadota bacterium (assembly GCA_036504255.1). GTDB lineage: Bacteria > Armatimonadota > Hebobacteria > CAIYQO01 > CAIYQO01 > DASXVL01. The sequence continues at coordinate 8,949 of DASXVL010000052.1, forward strand.
AGGTGACCGGGGGATTGGACGAGATTGCGTTCGAGCATCTGGCGGCAATTGGGCAACTGCAGACGGGCGAGTCGGCGCACCTACCGGGCGTGCAGGTCTTGCACGAGGCAGGGAGGCTGGTCTTTCTGCCCAGCGCCGAGGCGCAACGCGCGGTGACGATTGCCGCGCAACCGTTGCCGGCGCCTGGACGTCTTTGCCTGTTGGACGCGGGATGCTGTGTGATGGCGGCGGATACCGACGCGACCGAACTGGGCGGTGGTGATATTGGGGTAGTGGACGCCGGGGCCGTGCAGGGCACGCTCCGCGTGCGCGGGTGGCATCCCGGCGACCGTTTTTGCCCATACGGTGCGCCCGGATCGCGCAAAGTTCAAGATATTTTTGTCGATGCCGGGGTGCCGAAACGCCTGCGTTCGCGCATCCCGCTGGTTGTTGATGATGAAGGAATTGTCTGGTTAGCAGGATTTCGTATCGCTGATCGCGTAAAGATCACTCCGGCGACATCTCGTCGCTGGCGAATCACAATTGAATGGGAGTTGAATCCATGGACGTTGAAGCGTTCAAACGACGCGCGCTAGCTGAACTCGGCGAGGAAATGCGCCTCTTTCGTGCCCCGGGGCGCGTCAATATCATCGGTGAGCATACCGATTATAATGATGGCTTCGTGTTGCCGGCCGCGATTGATCGCGAGGTTTTGATGGCTGCTCGCCCTCGCGGGGGGCGCCAGGTCACCTTACACTCGATCGATTTTGACGGGATCTCCTCGTTTTCGCTCGATGAGATCGGCTATGACGCCGAGCATCCGTGGAGCAACTATCTGCGCGGCGTCTGTTTCGTGCTGGAGGATGCCGGTTATCATTTGCATGGCGCGGATATCCTCTTCGGCGGTGATGTGCCCATCGGCTCGGGCTTGAGTTCCTCGGCGGCATTGGAAGT
>DASXVL010000053.1:0-2943 GCA_036504255.1 Armatimonadota bacterium
TCGATACCCCGCCTTCCCTGGGTTTGCTCCCGGTGAATTGCCTGGCCGCAGCGGATGGCGTGATCATCCCCATGCAATGCGAATTCTACGCGTTGGAGGGGTTAGCGCAGTTGGAACATACCGTGCGCTTGATGCGCCGTGGGTTGAATCCAACGCTCGAGCTCTTCGGCATTCTGTTGACCATGGTGGATCTTCGCGCCCGCCTGTTCCGCGATGTGATCAGCACGGTGCGCCGTCAATATGGCGCGCGTGTCTTCAAAACCGAAATTCCACGCACGGTACGTTTTGCGGAAGCGCCTAGTTATGGCGAATCTGTCATTACGTTTGACCCGAAGGGCAAAGGGGCGAACGCGTACCGCAATCTGGCAAAAGAGGTAATCGCACGATGAGTAGCAAACGACGCAGCGGTTTAGGATCGCTTATTCCCGGCGCAGAACTGGTGGAAGAGGGTCGTCCCGACCTGGTGCCCATCACGGCGATTTCCGTTAACCCCTACCAGCCCCGTCGCGTCTTCGCGCCGGAAGCGCTGAATGAATTAGCGGATTCCATCAAGCAATATGGCATTCTGCAACCGCTCACCGTGCGTCGCCGCGACGGTGGCTTTGAACTCATCGCCGGGGAACGGCGCTTGCAGGCCTCGGGCAAAGCCGGACTCACCGAAGTTCCGGTGCTGGTGCGTGAGTGCTCTGATGAAGAAATGCTCGCCCTGGCGTTGGTGGAGAATCTGCAGCGTGAAGACCTGAATCCCATGGAGGCGGCGCGCTCCTATGCGCAGCTCACCGAGGAATTTGGCCTGTCGCAGACCGAAGTGGCGGAACGGGTGGGAAAGAACCGCTCGACCGTCGCGAACACGATGCGTTTGCTCGCCTTGCCTGATCCCATTCAGAGCGCTGTGGGTGAGGGAAAGCTCTCGGAAGGGCACGCGCGCGCCCTGCTCGCCGTGGACGATGCCGGCCGTCAACAGGAATTATTTGCGGCGACCGTCAAAAAGGGCCTTTCGGTGCGTGTGCTCGAATCGATGGTAAATCCCACACCACGTTCGACCTCCCGTGGCAAACTAAAGAAAGATGAACTCGACGCCAATCTGCAGCAGGTACAGATTGACCTGCAAATGGCCCTTGGCGTGAAAGTTCGTTTTACCCCGGGCGCAACCGTCGACGGGGGCAGCGTGCAAATCGATTATTATTCCGCTGACGATCTCGACCGTATCTACGATGCACTGCGCCGTTAAGCGCTGTATTCTTTTCCTGACGACGGGCCCGCGCTTCGGCGCGGGCCCGTCGTGTTTCACGTGAAACAGGCCCCGCTGTCCATGCTTTCCGCCAGACGAACAATTCCTTGCTGAGTGTGCCAAAAACTATGCAGGGACACAACACGAAAGGGCAAATGATCTCCGGTACGGGGGAACGCAGATGGCAGAAACGCGCTTGGGGATCATTGGCTTAGGAGGATTCGGCCTCTTTTGCCTGGACAAATGCCGACTCATTCCGGGGGTGCGCATCAGTGCGATTGCCGATATCAATGCGGCGGCACTGGACATGCTCGGCAGCGAATATCACATTCCGCTGGTGACAAAGGATTGGCGTGAGTTGATCGCCAGTCCCGATGTCGATGTCGTGCATATTATAACGCCGCCTTCAGAGCATGCGCCCATGGCGCTTGCCGCAATTGCGGCAGGAAAGCATGTCTTTGTCGAAAAACCACTCGCGATTACCATCGAGGATGCCGACGCCATTTTGGCTGCCGCCGAACGCCAGGGCGTGCGCGTCGGCATAGATTTCGTCATGCGCTACAATCCGCTCTACGATCTGGTGCGTACGATTACCGAGGAAGGGCTGCTCGGGCGCATGCAATGGTTCCTCTTTCAGAACGAAGCCAGGGATCTACCGGCCACGCATTGGTTCTGGGATCCACGCTTGAGCGGGGGCATCCCCGTAGAACATGGCGTGCACTTCTTCGATATCTTCACCTCGCTGTTAGGACCCGGGAGTATTCGTTGGGCGGAACGTAGCTGTCGTGCGAGCGGAGTCGAAGATAAGTGGATGATGATGCTTGCTTACAACAAACAGGTGTTCGGTACGTTTTATCATGCCTTTGATAAGCCGGAGATGATCGAACAGACGCGCGCCGAGTTGGAATTCGCCCACGGACGCATTACCCTGGAGGGGTGGATTCCCGATCGTCTCTCTCTGGAAGCTGTCGGAGATACGGCGACGGTACAGCGCTTGGCAGAACTCCTGCCGGCCGCAGAGATCACGTCGTTGGGGGATGGTCCGGTCGCCATTCTCGCGGAAGGGGAAGCCTCCACCGCCTCGCAGCGCATCAGCGCGATCGTCTCCGCGGGGGAAAAGCAGGAGCTCTATGGGCGGGCGGTACGGAACGCGATGGCCGACTTCATCGCCTGGACGCACGACCCGACGCATCGTCCGCTGGTCACCGGTGAAGATGGACGTCACGCGCTGCAGACGGCGCTCGATGTCACACGGCTGGCGCGGGACACGAGCGGACCCTGTGGTGCGGGATGACTAGTCCACGCTGACCTCGGTGAGCGCGTCGTCCATCTCACCGGTGCGGAATTGCATTTCGTATAAACGCGAGTAGAGGCCGCCGAGCGCGAGGAGCTCTTCATGCGTGCCCGACTCGACGATGCGACCGTGGTCGAGGACGAGGAGGCGTGTCGCCCCTTTCACCGTACTCAACCGGTGCGCGATAACGAAGGTGGTACGGTTGAGCATCAGCCGCTCAAGCGCCTGCTGCACTAAATGTTCGCTTTCCGTATCGAGTGCGCTGGTGGCTTCGTCAAGGATCAGGATGCGTGGATTCTTCAATAGCGCGCGCGCGATGGCCACGCGCTGGCGTTGCCCGCCGGAGAGACGCGCGCCGCGCTCGCCAACCACGGTCTGGAATCCGTCCGGCAAGCGGTCGATAAATTCCAGCGCATTC
>DASXVL010000054.1:0-14842 GCA_036504255.1 Armatimonadota bacterium
CTTCTTGGCCTCGCGTTTGGGGTTCATCGCGGCGATGAACTCTTTGACGTCACAGGTCATCAGGGTTTTCTTATCAGCCATAGTCGGCACCTCCGTACAAATCGTTCACAACCACGCCCCGCGAACTTGGTACGGGTGCGAGACAGGATTCGGAGGCCATTATACTTGATATTGGGGAAGAATGGCAACCAGGGAGGGATAAAGATGGGAAAATACGAAAAATTAGTCGAACGCACGTTGCTCGGCACGGCGCTGGCCATGCTGGCCGGGTACCTGGGACTGGCCTGGGCTATCGGGCATCAGGGGAAACCGAAAGGCCCAACGCGGCGAAAATCGCGATGAAGCGTTCGCGTGTCATGCGCCTGGTGTTCAGGTTAAGCCGGCTGGTGTGATAGCTGTCGACGAGCAGCGGCGTATACCCGGGAATGTGATGGTGCAGGCCATGGGCAAAGGGGTAATCGGCCAGGCGCACGGCATGCCCCTGGCTTTTCAGGTAGCGTACAAACGCGTCATGTGCAATCTTGCCCAACGCAATGACATATTTGAGGCGTGGCAGCGCCGCGATCTCGGCGGCCAGATAGGGGGCGCACTGCGCCACTTCCTGCGGCGTGGGTTTGTTCTCCGGCGGTACGCATTTGACGGCGTTGGTGATATAGAGATTGCGCAGGGTAAAGCCATCACCACGCGCCAGCGACTCGGGCAGGTTGGCGAACCCCATATCATATAAGCAGCGGTACATGAAGTCCCCGGCATAATCGCCGGTGAAGGGACGCCCGGTCCGATTCGCGCCATGGAATCCCGGCGCCAGTCCAATGAGCAGCACTTCCGCCTCGGGATCGCCGAAGCCGGGCACGGGTTTGGCCCAATACCCTCCGGCGCAGTCCCTGTGCGTGGCCGGCGCCGCCGGGAGATTCCCGCGAAAGGCGGCGAGGCGCGGGCAGCGCCGGCAGCCGAGCAGATCCTGCATGGTCGCATCGGTGGAGGTCATCAGTGTCACCAGAGCTGCACGGTATGAATCAGACCATGGTGCGTGTAGGCGAACAGGCCGCGCCGTACTTCGGTGAGCTGCGAGCCGGTCGCCTCGACCAGCCGTTCGACGCTCTGGCGTTCCGCATCCAGGTGGAACATCCATCCACCCGCCAGGCCGAACAATTTGCCGTGCTGATTCGTGATGAGGGCGGTGATGGGTCCGAGCGGGAAGTCGCCCGTTTCCAGCAGTTCGCCGGTAGAGTCGAGGATCGAGAGGCGTGCGCCGCCGTCAGTGACATAAATACGCCCGCCCTCAGCAGCCCACACGTAGACGGCGTCCGCGTCGGGGAAGGGGACGACGGTACGCGTCAATGCTTTTTCATAGGGTGACCAGAGCGCCAACGCCGCGGCAGACGAGGTGGCGGCATGACGCGCGCCGCCCGCCACCAGCAACCCGCTCAGTCGATCGGCGACGAGGCTGGTGAGATTTTGCCGGGGGATGATGGACGGAAAGGTCGTTACCTCGTTTTCCAGGGGGTTGATGCGGATGATGGCCCCATCTTCGTGCGGTGTCACGGCGGCTGCCGCGAAATAGACGTTATTCTCGTGATGCACCATGGGGCCGATGGGCCGGCGCGCGGCGCCATCCGCCTGCCCGATGAGGCGTGGGTTTTCCTGCAGCCGATAGGGGAGCTCGGGGTAGAAGGCCATCACCGCGCAGGCGTCCGCGCAGCCGATCAGCAGTCGCTCTCCCGCGAACCCCAGCGCCGTCACTTCGCCCGGTAAGGGTGCGGCAACAAAACGCTCGGCAATCTCGTCTGTTTCGGGATCCCAACAACCTAACCGCATGTTATGCGCCAACGCGAAGTAGAGTTTTCGATCCGGCGATATGCCCATAGCGCGGATCGCTAACCCGTTGGGCGTGCACGTCGGCAGCGTGGTGATTTTGAACATACGCTGATCGCTGGTACTGTGCACCAGTCTACCCTGGAAGGTCACCCCGGCTAACCGGCCATCGGGGCCGATGGCGAAGATGAGTGGATCCTGCGGCATGGGCATACCCAGGCGTTCCCACCCTGTGGCGGTGAAACGGTAGAGCGCGCCGGACACCCCGCTGGCTAGCAGCAAGTCACCTGCCTGCTGCAGATAAAACATCGTATCGTCTTCGGGCAGGGGCGCCAGCGTTTCGTCGAGGGCGAACGTCTCCAGGTTGAGCCGGAGCAACTGTCGGCCATTGACGCCGCGTATGAGTACGCTCTGCGCATCGAAGGGGACGGCGCATTGGAGGCGAGAGGGCGGTAATAACAGGTGCCCGAGGTCGTGGTAATCGCACGCCCCCGTCGCGGCCGTGATGCGCAGCAGCGCGGGATGGTAATCGATGAATGCGGCGACACGGCCGTCCGGCAGATCCGTGAAAGCACAGATGGCGCCCGACGTGGGCGCGGCCGGCGCGTCGATGGTTGTGACTTTGTCGGTGTTTGGCTCCAGTATCAGTACTTGCGGCGAGTCCGCCGCCGCGAAAAACAGCGTACCGTCGGCGCTACAAAAACCACGGGAGAGCGGTAGAGCCGTGGCGGATTGGCCCACGCACGCGAGTTCTCCCGTGGCGGGATCAAAACACAGGATGCGCCCGGAGGCGGCGCCCAGATAGGCGCGGCCATCCCGGCCCGCGACGACACAGGCGTAGTCTTCGTGCAGGGGATAGGTTTCCACCGTACCAGTCGGCAATGTAATCACAAAGAGTTGGCTTTGGCCAAAGCTGGAGCGGGAGGTGGTGAGCAGCAGCGAGGCTTCACGGCTGATGGGGATGAGCGCGACCTGAGTTTGGGAGAACGGCAGCGACGTCATAAAACTCGGCAACTGGCAACAGGTCGCCGGCAGTGAGGTTGGTAATTCGGAGAGCATGTTCTATTATACCGCAACTCGCGGTTGGGTGGAACTGTCGAACTCCGGTTGTCGATGCGGCCACCTTTCCGCACTGGTTGCATAACCCGAGACGCAGGGCTATCATAAGTAATCGAGGGCCGATCTTCCCTGCGGGAAAGCGCGGGGAGGCAGTTCGGGCCCATGAGGAGAGAACGATGAAAATAGCACGGCAGCAGAAGTTGGTCATGATCGGCGATTCGGTGACGGATTGCGGTCGCGCGCAGCCAGCCGGAGAAGGGCTGTTCGAAGCCATTGGCAAAGGGTATGTCGCGCAGGTGGATGCGTTGCTCGGGTCCACGTATCCCGACCGCGCCATCCGCGTGGTGAATATGGGCAACAGCGGCAATACGGTGCGCGACTTGAAAGCACGCTGGGAGCGTGACGTCATCGAGCAGCACCCCGATTGGCTGTCCATCATGATCGGCGTCAATGACGTCTGGCGTCAGTTCGACCTGCCGCGTCAGCCGGAGACGCATGTCTATCTCGACGAGTATACGCAGACGCTCGACGAACTGGTGGCGACGACCAAATCACGGGTGAAGGGGCTGGTGCTCATGACCCCCTACTACATCGAGTCAAATCCGCAAGATGCCATGCGCGCGCAGATGGATCGCTACGGCGCGGCGGTGAAGGCGATCGCGGCCAAGCACGACACGCTCTTTGTGGATACACAGGCGGCATTCAATCGCGTGCTCGAACATTGCCACTCGGCGGCCATTTCCTGGGACCGCGTGCACCCAAACCATATCGGGCATATGACGCTGGCGCGCGCCTTTCTGCAGGCGGTAGAGTTCGTCTGGTAAATCCTGGGGTTTTCGCGCACAGAGACGTCCGCTTGGGCGCCTCTGTGCCTAACCGAGGTGACCACGACAGCGTATTTTCCAGTAAGGTAGTCCAGGGGAGTGTCGTGACGGACGTGCTGTGTATCGACGGGTCCTATGGGGAAGGCGGCGGGCAGATCATCCGTACCTGCTTGTCGTTGGCGGCGCTTACTGGGCGGGCGGTGGATATTCACCATGTGCGCGCCGGGCGCGCCAAGCCGGGACTGCAGCCGCAACACCTGGCCGCGGTACACGCGGCCGCGACCCTTTGTGGCGCGGAATTGGCGGGCGCTGTCGTCGGCTCACAGCGCCTGCATTTCGTGCCGCAGGGGCCGGTGCAACCGGGAAACTATCGCTTTGATATCGGTACGGCGGGGGCGGCTCCGCTCGTGGCGCAGACGGTGCTGTTGCCGTTGGCGCTCTCCCACGCGCCTTCCCGCGTGACGGTGACGGGCGGCACGCACGTGCCGCATGCGCCGAGCGCGGAATACCTGCGCTCGGTGTACCTGCCGGCACTGGCACAGGCGGGCATGACGGTCCGCTGTGTCGTGCCACGGGTCGGCTTTTATCCGCGTGGGGGCGGCGAAATCGAGCTGGAAATTTCACCGTGTCGCGCACTGCAGCCGCTGCACTATAACCGGCGTGGTGACGTGCTGGCCGTGCAGGCCTACGTGACCACCGGCAGCTTGCCCGAGCACGTGGGCATGCGCGGCGCAGCGGCGGTGGAGGCGAATCTGCCTGAATTCGCACGCCAGTTACACGTCACGATAGCGGACAAACCCTCCTACGGTCCGGGGGCCGCGGTACTGCTTATCGCGACTTGTGACGGTGGACTGGGCGGGTTCTCCGCCCTCGGCGCGCGCGGCAAGCGGATGGAGATTGTCTCGGAGGAGGCCTGCCAGGAGTTCCGGGAGTGGTGGAAAACCGGGGCGGCGTGCGACGAGCACCTCGCCGATCAACTGGTGCTGCCCCTGGCGCTGGCCGCCGGGGAGAGCCGCTGGAGCATGCCCGTTATCAGCGAGCATCTGCGCACGGTGCTCTGGGTGACCCAGCAATTTCTGCCGATAACTGCCACGCTGCAGGAAGGGTCGGGCGGTATGGCGACCATCACGCTGCGGGGAGCCGGGTAGCGATGTTGGAGCTCGTTATACTCATCGGGCTACAGGCCGCAGGGAAAACGACCTTCTACCACGGGCGCTTCGCGCAGACCCATCTCCTGGTGAGCAAGGATCTCCTGCGCAACGCGCGCAACCGCAACCGCAGTCAGCAACACCGCATCAGCGCGGCGTTGGCGCAGGGACATTCGGTGGTGGTGGATAATACCAATCCCGCGCCGGCGGACCGCGCCGGGCTCATCGCGGTGGGGCGCGCCTTTCACGCCCGCGTGATCGGCTATTATTTTCCGCCGGATGTGCCGGAGAGCCTGGCGCGCAACCGAGCGCGCGCAGGACAGGCGAGGGTGCCGGATGTGGCGATCTATGTCACCGCGCATCGCCTGCAGCCGCCGAGTGCTGCGGAAGATTTTGATGGACTATTTATCGTGCATAGTCACGCGCATGGGTTTCTTATCACCCCATGGCCCATGACGCAAGAGAGGAAATCTACGATGGAGAGTTCTGGTGAGCAACGCGTGCTCGGTGAAGGCAAATATCTCCGCCTGGTGGATCGCCAGGGATGGGAATTTATCGAACGCGTGAATATCAGCGGCATTGTCGGCATCGTCGCCGTCACCGACGCAGACAAGCTGTTGCTGGTGGAACAATTCCGTCCGGCGATGGGGAAATCGGTAATCGAGCTGCCCGCCGGACTGGCCGGTGATAGCGCCGAGACGTATGGGGAAGATCTCGCCGCGGCCGCCCGGCGCGAGTTGCTGGAAGAGACCGGCTACACGGCGGCGCGGATGACTTTCCTCACCGAGGGGCCGCCCTCCTCCGGCAGCGTGAATGAGATCATCACGCTCTACCTGGCGGAAGAATTAACCAAAGTCGGCGCGGGCGGCGGCGACCACACCGAATCCATCATCGTGCACGAAATCCCCGTTACAGAAGTGGGCAAATGGCTGGAAGAAAAGCGGCAGGGCGGTACACTCATCGACATGCGCATCCACACCGGCCTGTATTTTCTCCTGCCGCGAAACAGGTGTAAGTAAGAAAAGGCCGCGGGGCTTTCTGCCCTCGTACCGAGGGCAGGCCAACCTTTCAAACCGTGCTGTTGGTACCGCCGAGAGGAAGGGCAAAGACCTCGTCTATGTCTGGAGACATGCTTAGGCTGACTGGCCTCGCACCCGGCTGTATAAGCAGCACCGTTTGGAAGGTTGGCCTGCCCGCAGGGCAGAAAGCCCCGCTTCCATTTGCGTCACATAGCCTACGCCGCCCCGTTCTTCTCATCCAGTTGCGCTTGCAACGAGCGGTAGTCCGTTTTGCCCGTGCCCAGTACCGGGATGGCGTCGAGCGTGATGACCCGGCGGATGTAGTGCAGCGGCGAGAGGCCGGCGTCGCGGATGCGCCCGTTGGCGGTGTCCCGGTCAAGCGGTTTGGTGGTGAAGAGCACCAGCTCCGGGCGCTCGTCGTTTGCCGTGGCCAGCACTGCCAGGGCTGGGCCGTCTTCATCGCTCGGTGGGAATAACGCTTGCAGCACGCCTTCGATGGCGGGCAGCGAGATCATCTCGCCACCCAGTTTGATAAAGCGCTTCAGGCGTCCCCGGAAGGTGAGTACCCCATCGATATCCTCGCTGATCAGGTCGCCGGTGCGGTACCAACGTTCACCTTCGAAATCCACGAACGGGTCGGGAGCCTCGCCGAGGTAGCCGCCGAAGATGCTCGGACCGCGCAGTAGCAGCATCCCTGCATTCCCCGGCGCGACGCGCCGTCCGCTTTCCACGTTTACCAGGGCGTAGTGCAGCGTCGGCATAATGTGGCCGATGGTATGCGGCTTGGGCGCTTCCACGCTGTTGACGGCGACGCCGGGGGAGCATTCTGTGATGCCATACGCCTCGATGATCGTCGCCTGCGGGCAGCGCTCCGCTGCCAGGGCATAGACGCGTGGCGGGCACTCTTCCGCGCCGGTGACAGCCAGGCGCAGGGACTCCAGTTGCTCCGGCGTCGCCGCACGGAGGATGCCATTGAGAAAGGTCGGCGTGCCGATGGCGATGGAGGCGCGATAGGCGGCGATGAGGCGCGCCAGCATCGCCCCTTCCGTGGGGTTGGCGTGGTACATAGTAGGCACGCCGCCGCACAACGCGAGGAGCATATTGCCGGTGAGGCCGAAGGAATGGAACGGGGGCAGCATGCCGAGCAGCCGGTTCTCCTCCTGAATATGCACCACGGTGAGCAGGTCGCGCAGATTTACCAACAAATTCGTGTGTGTCAGGGGCACCGCCTTCGGCAGGTTCTCCGAGCCGCTGGTGAAGAGGATGGCCGCGACGTCCGTCGTACGCGCACGACGCAACGCCCCCCAGTTCAGCCAGCCGGCGAGGGCGGCGCACAGCTTGTCCGTGCGAGAAATGCGCGCGGCGAGCGCGTCGAGGTAGACCAGCGATTCGGCGAGGTCGCGCATGTCCGTGCCCTGCGACTCGATACGACTCACCAGGGGTTGCACGGTGAGAATGCGCGTGACGCCGGTGACCTCCAGGCCGTGACGCATATTGCGCCGACCGACCGTCCAGTTGAGCATGACCGGCGTTTTTCCCGCAAAGAGCACGGTGAGGTAGACGATATTGGCGATGACGGAGGCGGGCAACATGATGCCGATGCGCTCGCCGGGAAGCTGGCGTACCTGCGGCAGTAAGGCGAGAACGGCAATGATGACCTCGCGGAACGTCTTGGTCCCGCTCACCTGGTCGGCGATGATGACGCGCCCCGGCGTGCGTTGTGCCTGATGCAAGAAGACGTCCGTGATGGTCGCCCCCTCGGGCACGACCACGCGTTGCGTGGAGCGCGGCGCGAACCAGGCGGATGAGATGGGGCGCAACTCGGCCGGTCCCCCGGCGACGGTTTCTCCGGTGGCGGCCAGCAGCACATCGGCGACCGTGCGCAGCGAATCGACATCACCCTGTGGAAAGCCGAACTCGCCTTCCAGCCAGGCGATCAACTCCGCGCGCGCCAGGCTGTCCAGCCCCAGATCGTTGGCGAGCAGGCTCTCATCTTTCAGGGATGCGTGCCCAGAAGCCTTTTGGAGATAGTGATAGACGATCTGGCGCGTGGCCTGCGGTACCGTATCCACCGATCCTTCGAAGCGCCGTACCGCAGGTTCGGGACGGATGACCGGCCCACTGAACTCCCAAATGCTGTAGGGGACGTAGGTGTTGCGCGGTAGCGGTTCGGCGTTATAAAACGCTTCCAGGTAGCGGTTAATGACATTGCGGTCAGCGGTGCGCGGAAAATCTGCCGGCTCGACGAATTCCAGGGTCACATGGCGGCGTGGCGAGAAGAAGATGCCGTTGAGCAGAATGGCAAAAAAACCTTTCAGCAGCAAGGGACCGACATGCGGCTCGCCGCTTCCAGCCGCGGCGCTGAAGCCGCTGCCCCAGAGGCCGCGTGTGCGCAAGAGTACGATGCGCGTGTCGGGCGCTTCACGCAGAATGAGTTCCACGGCGCTGTTAGCCCCGAGTTCCTCACGATTGCTGCGCAGGATCTTTCCCGCTGGGTAGAGCAGTACGTTTTGCCCGCGTCGCAGGTCGGCGATGCTCTCGGCCATCACACGCTCGATGTGCGTGCGTGAATCGGCGCCCTGTTTCGCCATGCCCGGCATAGTGCGCGCGCCAAAACGTTCCGCCAATTGCCGCACGCCGGGAATGTTGATGGCGTCCTCATCGGCGACCCCACGCGGCGCAAACTGCCGGTGCAAGGTCATCATGACGATGATCGGGTCGATGAGCGCTGGGTGGCTGGGCAGGAAGAGGATGCGCTGGTTACCGCGCGCGGCGATGGCGTCCAACCCGCGGACATCAATGCGGTAGCGCAGCCAGAGCAAGGCGCGGACGATGGTGCGTAAAATGGTGTTAAGCATAAGCGTTCATTGTTTCGAAAGTTGTACGTGTAGCCAGACACCGACCAGCAGCGTTACGCCGCCGATCAGCGCCATACTGACGGTGGGCAGTAGGGTACGATTCAAGAAAATGGAAGCCGGTCCGGCCAGCAGCATACCGGTGAAGGCGGCGAAATTGGCGGCAGAGATGATGCTGCCCTTTTCCGCTGGAGCCGGTCGCACCTGAATAAAACTTTCCAGGGGAATGAGGAACAATCCACCTGCGATACCCGCGAGCGCCAAGCTGAGCAAGAGCGCGTCCAGGTGCAGGGAGGTAGGGAGCGATGGCACTCCGATGAGCAGCAGGAGAAAGCCGCCGATACCCCAGGCGGCGGGCGCCAATACGCGGTGCCAGCGCGGGCCGGTAGCGAGCTTCGCGCTGAGTATGCCGCCGATGGCGACACCGACGACTTCCGCGATGACCAGGCAACTGGTGAGCGACGTGCTGTAGCCGAATTGTGCGAGCCCGAGTTTGTTAATCAGCTGGACGAGTAGCGCGCCAAGAAACCAGAAATAGGCGTCGGCGGCGATGACGACCGCGAGCAAGTGGTCGGCGCGCACGCGTAATAATGTGTCGATGGTTTCCCACGGACCACGCTTGGGGAAGGGCGTTTCGGGGGCCGCAGCAACGCGGCGCGGCAACCACTGACTGACACCGATACCGATGAGCGCGACGAGGACGATGCCCGCGGCGACGATGGCATGCCCTTTCGGTACCCCGAGAGCCAGGCCGTGCACGTCGAGCGCAAAGCCCGCGAAGGCGATGCCCAGCAGGCTGGCGGCGGTGGTGAACATTTTTAGCAGGCCGTTGGCCTTGGTGACGTGCGAATCAGGATATAACTCCGGGATGGAGCCGTTCATGGCCGGGCCGAAGATCGTGCCGCGTAGCCCCATAATGGCAATGCCGAGGAGGATGATCGTCCAGTTGCCGCTGAGCAAACCCGCCGCGCCGATGAGCACGGCGAGGAGCTCCAATGCTTTCGACCCAATTACCACCGTGCGCTTGGCAAAGCAATCCGCCAGCCAACCGGCGGGCGCGGCGAGCAGCACAAAGGAGAGCATGAAGGTTACTTGAATGTAGCCCTGCCAGGCGGCGCCAAGGGTAGCAATGGCCAGCAGCATTGCCGTTTGTTTGAGGAACTGGTCGTTGAAGACTTCCAGGGCGTAGGTGCCGACCATGGCGGCAAACGGCACGCGTGCGCGCGCGAGTCGTTGCACCAGGTCGTCCGGTGTCGGCTCTTGTGCTTGCGGCGCGTACGCGTTCAACGGCGGTCCTTTGCTATGGGTTTGGTCATGCGCATTGGAATTATGATACACGATTCGTCCGCCGTCGCCTAGCCGCCCTGTTCGCGTTACGTCAGTGCGCGCAGGCGTACCACTGCTTCCGCTGCGTCGGTGAGATCACGCTCGGCATGCGCGATGGCCTCACTGAGCGGTTGCGGGCGCTGGGAGATGGAGAGCACGGCGGTGGCCCCGCGCGCGTAGAGGTCATGCCACCCGTCGCCCAGCGCTCCGGAGAGGCAGACGACGGGCACGCCCGCTTGGACGCAGCAGTCGATGACGGCCGCGGGCAATTTGCCAAAGAGCGTCTGGCCATCCGTCCGGCCTTCGCCTGTCAGGCAGAGATCGGCCTGCGCGAGTAGCACAGGTAACTGGGATAGCTCAATGGCGAGCGAAGCGCCGGGCTGGAAGGTTGCCCCCAGGTAGGCGAGCAGCGCGAAGCCCAGCCCTCCGGCCGCGCCCGCGCCGGGGTGGTGGGCGAGGTCGCGCCCGAGCGTCTCCGCGCTGAGCATCGCAAAGCGTACCAGCCCATGATCGAGCATTGCCACGTCCTCCGGCGTCGCGCCCTTTTGCGGCGCAAAGACGTGCGCCGCCCCCTGCGGACCGTAGAGCGGGTTCTCCACGTCGCAGGCGGCGATGATGCTGACATCCGGTGAAAGAGCGGGACCAGGCACAATGCGGGCGATCTGCGCCAACGATACGCCGGTACCGGGCAGCGTCCGTCCCTCCGCATCGAGAAATTGCCAGCCGAGGGCAGCGAGCATGCCGAGGCCGGCATCGTTCGTCGCGGAACCGCCCAGCCCGATAATGAGCCGCGTTGCGCCTTGCGCGATGGCCGCGCGCAGCAACTCGCCGACGCCGTAGGTGGTGGTATGCAGCGGAGAACTGCCCGCGGGCGGCAACAGGCCCAACCCGCATGCCTGCGCCGATTCGATGATGGCGGTACGTCCGTCATCGAGAAAGACCAGTTCCGCCTGCGTTGGCGCGAAGAGCGGCCCCGTCACCTGCACGAGACGGCGCGTCCCGCGACCAGCGCGGCAGAGCGCATCGGCAAACCCCTCGCCGCCGTCCGACAGTGGGCAATGGCGTATGTCGAGCGGCGTGATAGGCACGCGCGTGATACCGGCCGCCGCAGCGTCGCACGCGGCGGGGGCGGAGAGTGAGCCTTTGTAGGAGTCGAAGGCAAGGACGATTTTCATAATGCTGGCTTCCAAATGCGATGGGGACGCCGTACACATACGGCGTCCCCATCGTAACAGTTCGGGAAGGTCTTACATCGTGGTGGTCGCCGGCAAATAGCTGACGCCGTTCTCCGCGCCGATTTCCTCGATCATGCGGATCATGCGACGACCGTATTCCACATAGTTGGCGAACTTGACGCTTTCCTCAGATTGTACCGAGGCGTCGTGGAAGACTACTGCCAGGTGCGGCTCGATGGAAATGCCGCCATCATAGCCGTTCACGAGCAGGTCCGTCATGATGCGGCGCACATCGCCATCGCCCTCTCCAGGGTAGGTGAAAGTCGATTTGCCCTGGGCAGCGTCCCACACGCCGTCTTTGATATGCATGTAGGCGATATGTTCCTTTACGTGCTGGTAGAACTCCCAGGCCGACTGCTTCGGATAGGGGGTCGGCTTGGTGCGATCATCGGTGAAGACGGGGTTACCCGTATCATAAACGAGCTTCAGCCCCGGCACATGCTCAATGAGCTTGAGGGTGTAGGTCCAGCCCATGCCACCGTAATTCATGCAGTTCTCATGCACGGGGGTGATGCCGGCGTCGGTGAACATCGCCTGCAACTCGCGCACGCGGCGGAATCGCTCCTCTTCCATCTGGTCGTCCGGGCCGCGGTCAGGCAGCACGGCAAAACTCATGATGCGTACGAGCTTGGTACCCAGGCGCTGCATGCGCGGGATGGCGCGTTTGGTTTCCGCCAGCGACGAATCAAAGGGATCGGTAATCTGCTTGCCCCAATTGGCGATGGCGGCGCCGAAGCAGTTGATTTTCACGCCGGCGTCCTGCAGCTTACCGTAGACGACGTCGAACTCTTCGTCGCTGATATCATGGATGTTTTTCCCGCTGACATTGCGCGATTCGATATTTTCCCACCCGAGGGTTTTCGTGGCGGCAATCTGGCCGTCGATCTCGACAGCAGCCTCATCCGCAAAGCCGGTTAAATAAAGCATGGTATTCTCCTGATCAATGGAATGACTTCGTCATATCCGCTTCGACGTGCGCATTCACCACCTTGGTGAACTTTGAATTGTCGATCAGTTCCTGCAGCTTCTGGGCGAAGCCCGCGGCATCCAATGGCAACGTGACGGTGCTATTGGTGAGGCTGGAGTAGAGCATGGCGTTGGCCAACTCCACGGAATTGATGCCTTCTTCCGCCGGGGCGATGAGCGGGGTGCCATCGAGAATCGCATCGACGAAGTTTTGCAAAATATCCGCATGCTGTCCGCCGAACCCATCAACCGGAATATTGACGTTCCACACGGCCGGTTTGGCGAATCCGGCCTGCACGGTGCGGCTGAATTCCGTCATCGGTTCCTCGTTGCGCGTGAAGGTAATGTTGCCGTCTTCGACGACGACCTTACCACGTTCGCCGGCAATTTCCAGGCGGTTGGTGCCGGGGGCCTCGCCGGTGGTGGTGATGAAGACGCCGGTCGCCCCGTTCGGGAATTCCAGATAGGCGGTGACCTGATCTTCGACTTCGATGTTATGCTTCACGCCCAGGCCGCAGAAGCCACGGACTTTGCTGGGCATGCCCACCAGCCATTGCAGCAGGTCCAGGTTGTGCGGGCACTGGTTGAGCAGTACGCCGCCGCCCTCGCCGCTCCACGTCGCACGCCAGCCGCCGCTGGCATAATAAAATTCAGTGCGGAACCAATCGGTGATGATCCAGGAGACGCGGGTGATTGTGCCGAGTTCGCCGTCCTGAATGAGCTTGCGCACGCGAATGTAGTGCGGATCAGTGCGCTGGTTGAACATGGCGGCGAAGACCTGCTTGGGGTTGGTGTGTGCGGCGATGAGGCGCTCGCAGTCCGCTTTATGCACGGAGATGGGCTTTTCCACCAGCACGTGCAGGCCCTGCTCCAACGCATCGATGCCGATCGTGGTATGGAAATAATGCGGGGTGGCGATCATCACCGCATCGACCTCGCCGGAGCGGATCATCTCACCGCTGTCGAGGAAGGTTTTGAGATCGCGGTGCTTCACCAGATGTTTTTCGTCGATGTCGCAGACCGCGGCCAGCGTGGCGCGCTTGATTTTTCCCTGGAGGAGATTGTTGACGTGGAAACCGCCCATGCCACCGATGCCGATGACGCCGATACGCACATTATTCATAACGCTATTGTACTCCCGGTTGTGTCTGACGAGATGACGGGCGATGACGAAAATGCCGTCGTCACGCATCTCTCTTATTATTTAATTGTTCGTGCGCGTTCCGCGCGATTCCTGCCCGGTTGGGCGCTTTTCTTCTGGAAAAGCTCCACGTGCTCATGCACATCCAAGCATCTCACGCTTCATGCGCAGGTAATACGCGTAATTGGCCAGCGGCACATTGGCGGGGCACGCATGGTCGAGGTGGGGGAGATAGCCACCGCGGGTGACGGCGGGCAGCACGCGCGTCAACTCTTCACGAATCGCGTCCGGCCCTTCGAGGAGCGCTTTCTTTTGTATACCGCCGTGGAAACCACAGCGCTCGCCATAGCGTGCTTGCAACTGCTGGATATCCATACCGGCGTCCACCTCGCACGGCATGAGGATGTTGATACCGGCGTCAAGCCAGCCCTCGATCAAGGCGAGAAAGTTGCCGTCGCAATCCAGCGAGAAATAGCGGCAGCCGAATTCCTCGCGCAGGCGGTCATTCACGCGCTTCATGCGCGGGACGACGATCTCACGGAAGAGCGCGGGCGCAATGATCGGGCCGGTATTGAAGCAAATATCTTCCCAGTGATGCACCATGTCGATGGCGATTTTGCCGGCCAGGCGGTCGAGCATCGCCTCTTTCAGTTGCGTAAGGGTTTCCACCATCTCTTCGAACAGCTCGGGATCATCATACGCCAGCATGGCGAAATTTTCGAACCCCATGAGATTGCGCAGGTACCCGACATAGCTGTCCAGATAGAGACACACCGGATTCCCCGAGTCGGCGAAGCGCTGTCGCACGGCATCCCAATCAACTTCGGGGAACCGTCCGGGGGCATCAGGGGCGAGCCGCCACTTGAAATCCGCTTCCCACGAGGCGCGATCTTTCACCGGATAGTCCAGGTAATGCGGAATGGTATTCTGCCCTTCGTGAAAGCGCATGTAGGTTACGCCATCCTCATCGACCAGCAGTTCACGGCCGTCTTGCACTCCGAGGAAACGAGGAGCGAAGGCCGGGCACAGGCGCAAGTTACCGCCCGGAATGTAGTAGCCGGGGGCAAAGTGAAAACCTTCGATGCCGAAGTGGGCATAGGCGCTGCTGGCGTCGTTGACGTCTGTCGTCAGTCCCTGCCCATGCCAGCCTGCCAGCGTCGTCTCCCAATAGCCGAATTCCCAATTCGGCACGGGAACACGGGGATTTGCGCCCATCTGGGCAAAGAAACGCTCGCGCATGGTCAGACCCATGACGTTATCTCCTTACAGTTTGTCGCTTATGAGAAATCAGCCATTGTTCCGTGCAACAGGGACGCGGTAGCGGACGCACCGCCCGTGGAATGGAGCCCGGAGTCGCGCTTATAACACACCCTCTCTTCGGTGTAGCGCGCGCCCGCTGTGGCGCGCCTGTGGTGCCACCGTATCCGTGCGGCGGAACGGGAGCAGGGTGCCAA
>DASXVL010000055.1:0-2107 GCA_036504255.1 Armatimonadota bacterium
CGATGCCCAGGAAGATATTCATTCGCGCGTGGAAGCGGCGTTGCGCGAAAAGCTCGGGCCCCTTGCCGGGAAACTCCACACCGCGCGCAGCCGTAACGATCAGGTGGCGACTGATTTTCGTCTCTATTTGCGCCGAGGCTGCGATGACCTGGACGCGCACCTGCAGGAAGCACAGCGTGCCTTGCTCGTCTGTGCGGAAGCGCATTTCGATGTGGTGATGCCCGGCTTTACCCACCTGCAGCACGCGCAGCCGGTGCTCGCCGCGCACCACCTGCTCGCTTATGTCTGGATGCTCGGGCGTGATCGCGAACGCGTGGCCGACGCGCGCCGCCGCATCAACCGGCTGCCACTCGGCGCCGCCGCGCTTGCCGGCACGAAATTCCCTATTGACCGTCAGCTCGTCGCGCGTGACCTCGGCTTCGAAGCCGTGTTGGAAAATAGCCTGGACGCCGTGGCCGACCGCGATTTCGCGATAGAGTTCCTCGCCGCCTGCAGCCTAGTGATGATGCACCTCTCGCGTCTGTGCGAGGAGTTGATCCTCTGGTCCAGCCAGGAGTTCTTCTGGGTCGATCTGCCGGAAAGTTTCTGCACCGGCAGCAGCATCATGCCGCAGAAGAAAAATCCCGACGGCGCGGAATTGATCCGTGGCAAGAGCGGGCGCGTCTACGGCCACCTCATGGGCCTACTGACGGTGCTGAAAGGCTTGCCGCTCGCGTACAATAAAGACCTGCAGGAAGACAAGGAAGCGACGTTCGACGCCCTCGACACCGTGCTCGCCTGTCTGCACATCACCGCGGGCATGGTCGGTGGCATGAAGTTCCGCCGTGACCGCACGCTCGCCGCGTTGGCCGGGGAAGCCAGCGCCGCGACGGAGATCGCCGATTATCTGGCCGGCAAAGGCGTGCCCTTCCGTGACGCCCACCACATCAGCGGGGAAATCGTCCGCTATGCGGAGCGGGTAGGGAAGGGGCTCGCCGACCTCGCGCTGGAGGAAATGCGCCCGTACTCCGACCTCATTGAGGCAGACCTGCTCCCTATGCTCACACCGGAGGCGGTCGCCTCCGCCAAAACCTCACAAGGCGGCACCGCGCCGGAACGCGTCCGCGAACAGTTCGCGAAAGCCAAAGCGCTGGTCGGCTGAGAGGCAAAAAGCGCAGGGGAGTATCCTGTAAGCCCGAAGGGCTCGAATTCTCTAGCCCTGGGCAACGCCCAGGGTAGCCGAAATGCCCATGGGCTAGCCCTGTCAGGGCGACATGCTCATCACACTTGCATGCCGCCCTGACAGGGCTGATTGCCCTACGACCCTGCCGCCCTGGGCGTTGCCCAGGGCTATAGAATACGAGCCCTGCGGGCTAATAGTACTACTGCCCATACGCTATCCCTGCCCTGAAGGGGCTCGCAGCCACTAGCCACGGGTGCAGCAACGCGGAACCCCTGGAGCGCATCCGCACATAACGATCAGCCCCGACGGGGTGACAGACGTTTCTGCTGTCACCCCGTCAGGGCTGATCGATTTTTTATCCCGCGAGACCCGCCGTTGTTGTACTTACAGATGGGCGGCGCTTATTTCGCCTTAATTTTCGGAGCCAACAGGGGGCAGATTTCCGTGCCCGCATACGGGGCGACGGTGACGGATTGCATCACATCGCCGACCTTCACGCTATTGACCACATTCATGCCGCTCTTCACCCAGCCGAATACGGCATAGGTCCCATCGAGAAACGGTGTCGGGCCCAACGTGATGAAGAACTGGCAGCCGGCGGAGTTGAGGTCAGTTGCGCGCGCCATAGAAATCGCGCCTTCCATGTGCCGAATCAGTGGGGAGATTTCCAGGTTAATGGAGTACCCTGGATCGCCAGAGCCGTTGCCCTTCGGGTCGCCGCCTTGAATGACGAAGCCCGGCTCGACGCGGTGGAACGTTACCCCATCATAAAACTTGGCCTGCGCCAGATTGACGAAGTTGGCCACGGTATAGGGCATGTAGCTGCCTTCAAGCACCAGTTCGATGGTCTTGCCGCTTTTCATGGTAATAACGGCCAGGTAGCGCCCTTGCTTTTGCGTGGCGGCAAAGTCGGCTAATGTCGGGGCGGTGCGGGCCGGTTTGACC
>DASXVL010000056.1:0-2090 GCA_036504255.1 Armatimonadota bacterium
TCTGACGATACAGCTCCAACGGGGTGGAGAAACGGATCTCCGAGTCGGCATGTTCACGATTCCACTGTTCGATGAAGTCGACCACGCGCGCGTCCGGGCGCACCTCTTCGGTGAGGAAGCGGATCGCCACCCACGGCGCATCGGCATGGGTGGACAACGCCTCGGTGATGCTGTGGGCCAGCGTGTCCAAATCAAACCCATCGACGAAGCGCAGGCCGGTCTGCGCGCAAGTTGCACAACCGACGCCCTGACAGTCGGGGCAGGGCATATGTTTGGCAAAGGCGCCGCTATGCCCGGCGGGATGCAGGTCGAGGCAGGGTAACTTGGTGCCATCGATCCCCACCCAGATGTGCTCGTCCAGGGTGCGATAGCTGAGCCAGCCGACGGCCTCCGCCCCCACGCCCTTCAGCACTTGCGGATAATTGGGGCTGTTGCCGAACGCATCTTCCACGGTGGCGATGCGTAAACCGGGGTGATCCGCGCCCACCAGGTCGCGATAGAACGGCTGGGCGACGAGAAAATTGCGCACCAGGCCTTCGGCGGTCCCCAACACGGTATCCTGGATCGTTTCACCGGCGAGGATGATATCCAGCAGGCCGCTCTGTGCATACGCTTGCACCGCGGCCTTGCGTTCCGGGTGCCGTTGCAGGTAGGTCCGCCACACCACCGCCTGTCCTTCATGAAAGGTATAGCCGCGCGGGGCGAGATCGAGCCAGGCGTTGATCGCATGCGCCTCCACCTCGGCATAACCGCGCACAGTGACGCCATTGTACACGGCGGGACGATCGAAACACCGCCGCCAGGTTGGATCAAAATGGTTATGCGCCAGCAAGTAGACAAGACGTTTCATCACATTTTCCTCTCAAATTTCTTGCCTGCCGGGGCGCAGTGCGTCCGAGCAGAAAACGAACTCAATCCCGATATTTACTGGGGGGCACGCCGAAGTGCATTTTGAACGCGCGGGAAAAGTGGTAGGGGTTGGCAAAGCCCAGCGTATAGCTGATCTCCTTCACGGTCATCGTGCTTTGCGTGAGGAGGCTCATCGCGTGTTCCATTTTATAGCGCATGAATGCACGCGATGGTGAATCGTTGAGCAGCTCGCGGCAACGGCTCGTCAGCGTACGTTCGCTGACCTGCATGGCTTCCGCCATTTCGGTGAGCGTCAGATGATGATGGCGATGAGCGCAGAAGAGCTGATTGAGCGAGCGCAGCCAATGCTGGGCGGAGGACGACTGCTGGAAGAGGGGAGAAATCAGCTCACGGGGTATCGCGCGCACGGTTCGCCAGAAGAATTCCCGCAGCAGCGCATCCTGCACCATGGCGCTGGTTTCATCCGCCACGCGCATTTCTTCTTCCATTTGCCGGAGGAGTGGCCATAACGTCAGGCCTTCAGCATTCAGCACTTGCTGTGCGGGCGCTATCTGCTCGATGAGAAGGGGGATCGATTCCTCCGGATAGGCCTGCCGCTGCAGGCGAAACTGGATGGCGAAGAAGCGATCGCCGGGCCTGCTGACATCGGCATGTAAATCACCCGGCTTGATTAAGAGCAGATGGCGGGGGGGCAACGCCAGGGACACCCGGTTGAGCTGGCACCGGTAGGTGCCGACGTCGGAGCAAATCACCTCATGGTTGACATGCTGGTGCTCCGCGCAGACGAATTCACGCGCAACCGTGTGGAATTGATATTCAGCAAACACGGGCAAAATGACCGCGGGCGCGGATGGCGCTGTCAACAACGGCTTGGCCATGGCACACATCTTCGTTCGAGAGACACGGATTCCTTCCGGAATTGCCTACCTTATGCCAACGTCTTCTGCGCCAGCCGGGTGAAGCGATCGACGACATCGTCAATGGCAAACTCCGGCAGCCCGATCAGGTAGGTATACACCGTATTATGGAACGGCGCATACCAGTGCGCGGGGATGCCCGCCTTGCCGACGATGGCCCCGACGATGCTGCCGGCGGTAGCCGCCGTGCAGTCGTTGTCCAGCCCCATCGCCACCGTTTCCGAGATCACCCGGGTGAAGTCCGTGCCGCCGATGGTCAAGCCCCAGATGGTCAGGCAGGCGTTGTTCAGCGTATGCACCCCA
>DASXVL010000057.1:0-9126 GCA_036504255.1 Armatimonadota bacterium
GCCGCGACACCGGCGTCTTCCAGGTCCGTGATCGCGCGGTCGAATTCCGCCGCCACCCGGCACACCGGCGCCATGTGTATGGCGATACCGCGCGCCTCCAGTGCCGCCGCAATCTGGGCGAGGAAGCTGTCGAACCCGGCACGGCACTCGGGCAGCAGGTCATCATACAATTTGAGATAGAACGGCAGTATGCCAATCTGTGTCATGCTTCGGTCCTTTCTTTGTCGGGCAACAGCGACAGCGCTCATGATATCTCCGTTCGCCGGCGTATATCGCGCAGCAACGCCATGCCGTTTTCGAAAAAGATCCCGTGGCGATCGGTTGCACTGATGCCGACCAGTTCGGCGGCCCAGCGGATGGCTAGCACGATCTCCCAGGCCATATACCCGGCCTGATAGCCGTCGCCGGCGACGCGATAGGCACTGGCCGGGTAGCCCGGCAGCACCACGTCCACCCAGTGGTCCATCACCCGCACGCGTCGCCCGCGCATGGCGGCGACCGGGAAGTCGGTGGCGAAGAGCAGGCGTCCCGGCCCGATCTCGTTCAACGCGATCTGCAGTACCACCGGGTCCATGACCATCGAGGTATCCATCCAGACGTTGTCGAGGCCGCGCAGGCACCCGATGGCCGCCTGCATCTCGCCAGGCAGGTAGCAGCGTCCACAATGGGCCAGCACGATCTTTGCATCCGGGCACGCCGCAGCGAGCCAGCGCACCCCGGCCTGCACGTCGGGGTCGGCCAGCCGTCCGCGGCGGGGCACATGGAGCAGCACGATCAGCCGCCGTTCGTTGGCCAGCGCGCGCTCCACCGGACCGACCATCTCCTCGATGCGCGTGTCGCCGTAGGCGTCGCCATACCAGTTCAGGAAGACTTTGAAGCCGTAGAACCCGCCGTCGTCCAGCGCCTGTGCATAGCGCGCGCGTGAAATCCCGAGAGCCGGACCGGCCAGCACCAGCGGCCATAGGCCGTGGTGTGCTCGCGCCGCCGTTGCCACATAGGCGGTATCCGCCTCCCAGTCCACTGCCGGAGTGGGGTAGCCGAAACAGACTGCCTGGTAGTCGCGATCCGGAAAGCAGGCCTGCCCATCATGCAGCAACTGCTCCGGCGGGTAGAAGGTGTTCGTCACCATATAGCGCCCGCCATCCGCTGCTGTCTCCCAGGGGGTCGTCGTCCAATGCTCTGCTGTCCAGGTGTGCGCGTGAAAATCCAGCACCGTCGGTGGCAAATACGGGACGATTTCCTGCTGGTAGTAGCGGTCAGCATAATCCGTCATGTTGCGGCTCCTCTTGCCACGCGGTCAGCGCGTCATTCTCATCCCGGTAGAGGCCGGCGCCGATGCCGGCGAGCATCGCCGCGCCTTGCGCGCCGGCGGAACGCCCGCCAACAGTGACTGCGATGCCAGTGATCTCCGCAACGATCGACGGCCAGATGGGACTGTTGGCCGGTCCGCCGACCATCACCGCGTGTGTGAAAGACAATCTATGCGCCTCCAGCGCCTGTAGCTTGTCGTTCAACAACCACGCGGCGCCTTCCATGACGGCGCGGCTGATGTGCGCACGGCTGGCGTCGATGGGGTGGGGC
Source organism: Armatimonadota bacterium (assembly GCA_036504255.1). Taxonomy (GTDB): domain Bacteria; phylum Armatimonadota; class Hebobacteria; order CAIYQO01; family CAIYQO01; genus DASXVL01. Next base: position 1,582 of record DASXVL010000057.1, read on the forward strand.
GGTTCGCGCAGGTCGATGGTCAGGCCACCGGCGCCGGGAGGCGCTTCCGCCGCCGCCTCGTTGAACACGCGCAACGGGTCGTCCTCGCCCGGAGCGATCAGGTGGTCGATATACCAGTCGATGGTGCGTCCGATGTAGGGCACGGAGAAGATACCGGCCCAGGGGCCGCCGCGTGTCGCGCGGAAGGGGTCGCAGAGTAACTGCGCGTCGAGCAGTGCCTGGCGATCCATGCCGGGGGTTAATCCGACCCAGGAGGTGCCGCAGGAGAGCAGGAGTGCGCCCGGTGCCAGCACGCCCATCGCCCGCGCCGCTGCCGGGTGATCGAAACAGCCGGTGACGACAACGGTATGCGGCGACAGGCCGGTGTCACGCGCGGCTGCCGCGGTGAGGGGGCCGATGGAGACACCGGAATCCACCAGAGGGGAGAGCTTTTCCACCGGAATGTCCAATCGCTGGAGAAATGGCGCGTAATAAGTCCCGCTGGTCTGTTCCTGGAGGTGAAAGGTTGTGGCGGTGGAGTGATCCATGCGCCACTGCCCGGTCAGGCGATGCAGCAGCCAATCGGTGTCCATGGCGTAGTGGCCGGCCGCCTGGTAGCGGTCGGGTTGGTGTGCGTGCAGCCAGGCCAGGTGCGCCAGCGGAAAGCTGGTGAGGCAAGGCCAGCCAGTGATCTGCGTCACCTCCGCCACAGTGAGCCCCGCCAGTGCGGGGAGCGGGCCGTGCGCGGCCCGGTGGTCCATCCAGTTGATGATCGGGGTGAGCGGCGTGCCATCGGCCATGGTGAGCAGCGTATTGCCGGAGGCGGCGGCCATTGCCAGCGCGGTCACCGGGCCGGGCGCGCGTACCGCGAGTTCACGCACGACGCTGCAGACTGTCCGGTAGTGCTCGTCTGGATCGACTTCTACCCAGCCGTCGTACGGATACCGGAGTGTCGTGGGTGCACTGGTCTCCGCGAGGACGCGACCGCGCGCATCCACCAGTACGCCTTTGATGGCGCTGGTGCCCAGGTCAAGGCCGATCAGCAATGCCTTTTCGTCGATCATCTCACCCACGGCCGTGCCGGCGGTAATATTGAATCCCTTCGACATAGGTTCGGACGTTCTCCCACGGCATGTCCGGGTAGATGCCCATGCTCGAGAGGAACAGGCCCGTCCGGGGCCCCTTCTCCACGAGCCATTGGAGATAGCGTTTGACATCATCGGTTGTGCCGTTTCGCAACACCCCGTCGGTGGACGAGATGCCGGCAAAGAGAACGAGGTTTTCGCCGTCTCGCGTCTTCATTGCCGACAGTTGCTCGTAATCCATGCCGCACTCGTATTGGAACCCCTGGAAGCCTTTGACGCCCGCTTCGATCAGGCGGGGCGCCATCGGCATCATGTTGCCGTCGGTATGCCAAACGAGCCGTACGCCTTGGGTGACCAGCGGCTCGATGCAGCGGGAGAAATGGGGGAACCAGATGCGGTCCAGCGACGTGATGTCTACCAATGTGCCGCGCGAGTCGGCCATGTCGTGGTCGAGCCGGTAGACTGGCGGCAGCCCGCCTTCGCGATAGGCGCGCGCCGCGGCCCGGTTGTTCACCAGCCAGTAATCTGCTTGCAAGGCAAAATGCCGCTCCATCACCTCGGGGTAGAGCCCGTAGGCGCTGAAATAGTTCACGTAGCCGTACTGCCAGTACCCAAACGCGGGAAATCCGACAAAGCCGTAACCGGTTTTGAGCATGGTCGGGCCGATGACCCGCTGGATCCCCGCTTCGCCGTCAAGGATGGCTTTGACACAGGCCGCCTCGTCAAAGGCCGCGATCGCCGCCTTGAGACGCGGGAACTCCACTCGTTCGAGGTGCTCGACCACGTCATCAGGATCGGCAATGCGGATGCCATCACAGATGATGTCCTCGGCGCCGGTGGTGGCGCCGTGCCCGGCGTCATCATCGTAGCCCTGGTCGGTCATGCTGAGCGGATTATAGGGAATCCACTGATCCATCAGGCAGGTGCCGATATTGATCTGCATTTGCCGGTAGACACGCACCGGATCTTGCCGGTATTCCTCTTCGCGCACACCTGCCAGCCGCTCGATGTAGGCATGCTTCAGGACGTGGAAGACGAACGACGGGATGCCCCGCGTCGGCTGCAGGTGAATCGTGTCCAGGGCCAGTTGGGCGTTTTCGTGCAAGTCGATAATATTGTTCATACCTTGTCACCCTCTGCTACCGAGCGATGTTCGGCGGAGTGCAGCAATTCGCGGGTTGATTCCATCTATTCTCATGGATGCGCCTTCCATCCTGCCTTCGCGAGCAGGCGCAGGGCGTTATGGCGGAACACATCCGCCACGTCGTTTGCGGTCAGGCCAACGCGCGCTGCCGCGCGGCGGAAGGCGTCGAGTTCCTCGTACAGGAAGAAGGTGAGCTTCTTTGCCTCCATCCCCTCGACCTCGGCCATGTTTTTGTCGCCCGAGACATCGCCGTACAGCCCTTTGGGGACGACAATGATGTAACGATCGTCACGAGTGATGCGTTTCATGCGCATCCGCAGGATCGGCAGGTCCGTCCCGAACAGGACGCGGCGCGGCCCGACACCGCGGAGGAGTTGTTCGAAGACCCAGTCGTTGGTGTTGGCACTGATGTCGAAGCACATGCGCTCGGTTCCGGCCAGCACGTGAAAGGCCTCCCCGACATCTTCGTGACAGTACGCGCGTCCGACATGGGCGACGATGAGTTGCAGGTTCGGAAAGTCGCGCTCGATCTCCTGCAATTGCGCCAGGTTCAGCGGATCCTTGAGGCGCCCGTCACGCGGGAGGTGCAGCATCACCAGCCAGCCGTGGCGGTCATGCACCGCGAGCTGCTCGCGTGGGAAGAAATCGAAGATGCTGATGTCCTTCGCTGGGATGGCGGGCGGGGCCAGGGAGAGATAACTCTTCGCGCCCAGAAACCTGCCCGTCAGCGTCCGCTCTTCGAGTTCTGACGCGCTCCAGGACGGATCGCTGAAGATCAACGCCGGCACGTTAGCGCGACGGGAACAGTCAGCCACATAGGCGTTGATGCGCTCGAGATTGTCGGGCTGCGGGATATTCGCGAAGATGAGCGGGGTGACCTTCTTGCCAGGCAACATAAGCCGGTACGTCTCCTGCAGATCCTCGATCGGATTGTCCTTAGCCACCCGCGCCGGCCAGGTCACGGAACGCTCCTGCCCCCGGGCAGGGACGCCGGGCTGATAGTCACTCGCACGCCAGACGTGGGTGTGGATATCCACTAACTCGTCCGGTAGCCAGTCGCGCAGGCGCTCCGTGTAGATGCGCCGGTCGACGTCGGTGATGGCAACGAGATTTCCCATCATTCACTCTCCGACATACCCCTGGGCCGTCCATTGCGCTTGCGCCTGTGCGACGACCGCGGGATCGGGTGTAATCAACCCGCGGATACTCGGTGGCGGCTGGCCGGGGCCGGCATGCGTGGGAAACGGCGACCAGTGATCGTCCTCGACGGCCCGACGGCTCGCTTCATCACGGAAATCCGGCACGGCGAACGGCGCGCCATCCTGCAAGGCGCTCTTCCAGGCCAGGATGCCGACGCTGCTCATCGCTACCCCGCGGTAGACGTCGAGGAAGGGCGGCACGCCGGTGCGGATGGCGGTGGCGAACTCGAAGTTTGTCCAGAAGTCGCCGCCGCCATGGCCGGCCTTGGCGGCGAGGTCGCCGTGTTCCGGCCAGTCAGGCACATAAGTGCGTTCTTTGGGCGTCCCAGCCGGGCAATCCCACTCGTCGTGCCAGACGCGCACCTGCTCCGGGCCGAAGTAGCCGGGGCCACGAGTGATCTCCATCGCTCCGCGGGTGCCATGCATGCGTGTCCAGTTGCTGTGGCCGGGCAGCCAGAGGCCAAAAAGGCGAAAAACGGCGCCGTTGTCCATGCGGCAGAGGATGACCGAGCCGGGATCGTTGCGGCGCGGCAGGGCATCGGTGACTTCCGGCGCGATAATGGATAGCCCATTGACCGATGTGGGCAGGGTGTCGGTGATCTGCATCAGCGGCGCCAGCGCGTGGGTGCAGTAGTAGGTGGAGGGCAGCCAGTTGCGCCAGTGGTTTAGCCCCGGCGAGAGCGCATTGATCGCGTGTGGCTCGATGGGGTGGTTGTATTCCCCCTCCGCGTAGGTGACGCGTCCAAGTTCACCAGTCTGGTAGAGACGCCGCATCTCCAGGTGGAATTTCGTATAGGGGTAGTTCTCCGCCAGCATATAGATTTTGCCGCTCTGTTCGACGGCGCGGCAGAGGGCGACGCCTTCGGCCAGCGTGGCGTTGCAGGTGCATTCGCTCATGACGTGCTTGCCGGCGGCCAGGGCCTTGATGGCGAACGGCGCATGTTCGTGGAAATAGTTGGCCAGCACCACGGCGTCCATGTCGTGTTCCAGGAAGCGGTCGTAGTCGGTGTAGGTGGCCACGCCATAGCGCTTGCCCGCCTCAACGAGCTTCTCTTCCCAGGTGTCGCACAAGGCGACCAGTTGCATACCGACCAGATCGGTCGCACCCGCGGCGAAACTGCTGCCGCGCCCCACACCGATGACCCCGACGCGAATCGGTCGTCCTGCCGTCAACCCCTGTGTCATAGCGGAACGCTCCTGTGATCTAATATGAACGAAACTGAATATAACGATATGCGCAGGTTAGGGCTTTGTCAATAGTATTTGTGGAAAATACGCAGAATAATCCTATCGAATACCCCGCTACCTATTGACATCGCACTTTGGTATGCTTATCATACAGTTCATAAATGATCAGATATGCACACACACAAGGAGCAGGTGCGTTGCCGGCAGGGCACAACATGCCGTTTCGCACAGTGCAGGCCTCTCTCGCGGAGGTGGTAGGGGCGTCCTATCTCGAGGCCGTCTGCGCGGCACGCGCGTCTCTTTCCGGCGAGGACGCGTCGGCACTCCGCCGGCTCGTACACCAGCCCGTGGACTGGTATCCCGCCGCCTGGCATCAGCAGTTACTGGTCCACCTGCCCCGTGTGGGAACCCAGGTATGCGCCGGCACCTCCGCCACGGCGGAGGGCGCCACGACGCGAACCTTCGCGGCGGCCAGTCAGCGCGCCGCGGCGCCCCTGGCCGGGTACGGGTTTTATCGCGTCGGTGAGGACGGGCGGCTGTATCTGCTCACAAAGAGCGAGCACTACCACGCGCCGCTCGGGCACGCCTTCCCCGGCTATGCGCTGGTCGAGACCGCGCGACGGCTGGGCATTCCCAACGCCACCCACAACAATACGCGCGGGCACATCACGCGTCTGCTCGAAGAGGAACTCGTGCGCGCGGCGCATGGGGTCGCGAACGGCGATGCTGTCGCCCTCACCGCGGTGCTGGCCAACGAGCATCTTGATGGGCTCAATCGTGTATTGAACCTCGAAACCGGCAGCCTGGCTGTCGAGGCGGGCGTGAAGCTGATGCTGGCGCGTCATTATCGTGTGCAACCCGAAACGCCGCCGCCGCCTTACGCCGGTCGCATCCCCGTCTTCCTGGTGATGGGCAACGACGACGGCGGCCTGCTGGCCAATTATCATGGCACCACTGTGCTGACGCAGATGATGCGCGGCATGTGGCCGGAACTCTTTTCCCGGCTGGAGGCGCAGGATCTCCTACGCGTCTGCCCGATTCGTCCGAATGCCGTCGCGGACCTGGACGCCGCCTTCGCGCACTACGAGCGTCCGCCATATAAGATCGCCGGCTTCCTGCATGAGATTATCATGATGAATTACGGCGCGCGGCTGCTCTCCCGGGAGTTCCTCGCCCATGCCTACGCCTTGTGCGCCCGGCATGATGTGCCCACCCTGGTGGATGAAATCCAGTCCTGTTTGTGGGCGCCGGGGCTTTTCCTCTTTCGCGAATATGGGCTGCACCCGAGCTGCGTGGCGCTGGGCAAAGGGTTCCCCGGTGGCGAATACCCGGCCTCGCGCTTGTTGTTCAGCGCCGCGCTGGACACGTTGCCGCAATTCGGCGCGCTGGTGACGAACGGGCAGGAAGAGCTGGCGTCGTTGGCCTACCTGATCACCATGCGCTGGGCGAGTGAAAATGCTGACGTCGTGCGCTCCATCGGCGATGCGTATGAAGCCCGGATGCGCGACCTCGCCGCGCGGTATCCATCAATCATTGCCGGCATCACCGGGCAGCGCCACCTGCTGGGCATCGCATTTCATGACCTGGCGACGGCGCGTGCCTTCACCGCCGCGCTCAATCGCGCGGGATTTGATATCAGCGCGCAAACTTACAAAGCCGATTGCCCACCCGTGGCGCTCACCAAGCTGCCGTTGACGGCCTGCCCCACGGTGGTCGACTTCATCGTGGAGCGCATGGCGAAAACGTTGGAAATCCTGGAGCATGCCTCGGCGTCGACTGAGGCGTAAGGATAGCAGGAGTGACCCCCGTGCGTATCGGCATTCCCTGTGAAATGAAGACGAAGGAGAGTCGGGTGGCCTGCCCCCCCCTGGACGGAGATGCCCGTGACAGCCGCGGCGTGACTCGATATACTGGAGGAATTGTGGTACGGAAGGAAACGGATGAACACGCGTCAGCAATACATCCTTGAAGAATTACACCGCCAGCGGGAAGTCTCGGTACACGCTTTGGCCACCGACCTCCACGTCTCAGCGCTCACCATCCGGCGTGATCTGGAACTGCTGGAGCATGACGGCGCGCTCACTCGCACCCATGGTGGGGCCGTGTTGTCGAAGGCATCCGTCATTGAGTTCGCCTTCCTCGACCGGGCGCAGGATCGAAGCGTGGAAAAACTGGCGATCGCGAAAGATGTGGCCGCAGTCGTTCAGCCCGGGATGACCATTGTGCTGGATACCGGCACGACGACGCTGGAGGTGGCGCGAGCCATTGCCGGTATTCCGCGCCTGCGTGTGTTGACCAGTTCCCTCGCCATCGCGTCGGCGCTCCATGCGTATGACAATATCGACCTGGTGCTCCTCGGCGGCAGTGTCCGCCATCACAGTCCTGACCTGAGCGGTCCACTCACCGAGGAAAACCTGAAGCAGTTTCAGACGGAATTGGCCATCCTCGGCGCCGACGCCGTCAGCCATGAGGGGCTCTATACCTCGGATATGAGTATCGCCCGCATCTCCCAGGCCATGATGGCCTGCGCCCGGGAACAGTGGCTGGTCGTCGACAGCAGCAAATTCACCCGACGCTCCTTCGTCAAATTCGCCGACTGGTCCGCCATCACCCACCTGGTCACCGATGCGGGAGTGACCGCGTCCGACCGCGAGTGGCTGCATGCCTGCGACTGTGAACAGCACTTCGTCTCCGCCAAAACTCAGCGCACGAATACTGCATCGGTCTGATAGCGGATGCATTGTCGTTGATTGACTGCGCGCTTCCTTTGAGGGCTGGTGCCCTCCTGGGCAAAGGAGCCGAGTGTCGGCACGCGCATGATCAACGCACGTGCGGAGACGCTGGCGGAGAGACCGGCGTTCCGTGTTGCATTGCGGCGCCGGCGTTGTTTCCCTAACCCGGCGGAGCCGGAACCAAAAAGCATGGAAACTCAACGCTGCCAGTTCGGTCA
>DASXVL010000058.1:0-1827 GCA_036504255.1 Armatimonadota bacterium
GGCGCATGATGGGCACGTCCTGCCTGTTGCGTTGGCGGGAAGCGGCGGAGAAAGAGCGGGTCTGGGTCGTCAAACCGGCGCATCCAATCGCCGCCGGCCTGGACCCCTACTTTGAATTGCCAAACGAAGAGATGTACGGCGAGCACTTCGATATTCCCGATCCGGATGACGTGGTCTTCGTGAGCTGGTTTGAAGGTGGCGAGGTGTTCCGCAGCGGTTGTTGTTTCACCCACGGGCTCGGCAAAATTTTCTACTTCTGCCCCGGGCACGAGGTGTATCCCATCTACCATGACGCCAACGTGCTGCGGGTGATCACCAATGCCGTACGGTGGGCGCACTTCGCCGGCACCGACGCGGTCAAGCCCTTCTACGGTTACATGGCAGAACCGCCGTTGGAGACGATTGCGCCAAAGAGTTATCAGGCAGCACCCGTTCAACATCCAGGGCGATAATACCAAGCTCACAGAAGCAGGGGGCAGGCGGTATTTTTTATTTGAGAAAATACCGTCTGCCCCCCAGTTATCCGTAGTCTACCAGCGACGCTTGCGCGGTTGGGTGCTGTTGTCGGATGCCTGCGGGCCGCGGGGCTTGCCGTAGGCGGATGACGGGGCGGCGTTGCCGTTACGCGGTACAGCATTACCGTTACGCGGCGCAGCGTTGCTGTTACCGTTGCGCGGGCTGGCGGCTTGCGTGCCCGGGCGGTTCATGCCGTAGGCCGCGGGGCGGCTGTTGCCGGCGGGTCGGCCAGGGGCGGGCTGGGACGCGCGGTTCGCCAGGGGCGGGCGCGCGGCTGAGGGTTCGGACTGGCGACGGCGGGGCGGCTGGGGGGCGCGCGCGAATTCGTCGCCGTGCGGGGCGGGCTTATTGTAGTCGAAGTCAGCCAGACGGCGCTGCTCGATGCGTTCGCCGAGCGTGCGCTCGATGTCGCGCAGAATCTGGCCATCCGCCGAGGTAATGAAGGTCAGCGCTTCGCCATCGCGCTCGGCGCGGCCGGTGCGGCCGATGCGGTGAATGTAGCTGTCGGCGCAATCGGGCACGTCGTAGTTGATCACATGCGAGATGGTGGCCACATCGATGCCGCGGGCGGCGATGTCGGTGGCGACCAGGATGTCGATTTGACCGGAACGGAAGCTGTCCAGCGCCAACTGCCGCTGGTTCTGCGACTTGTTGGAGTGCAGCACACCGGCATTATACCCCGCTTTGACCAACTGATCCTTGATGCGGTTGGCGCGATGCTTGGTGCGGGTGAAGATGAGCACGGAGTTGGTGTTCATCTGTTTCAGCAGTTCCATGAGCAGCGGGGTCTTCAGGTGCTGGGGCACGGGGTAGAGCGCGTGCTCGATAGTTTCCGCCGGCGCGGCGATGCCCATCTCGATGCGGTGGGGTTGGCGCAGTGTTTTGTTGACGAAGGTATTCAGCTCGGGCGCGAAGGTGGCGGAGAAGAGCATGGTCTGGCGCTCTTTGGGCAGCATGCCGATGATGCGCGTGATGGGGGGCAGGAAGCCCATGTCCAGCATGCGGTCGGCTTCATCGAGCACGAGGCAGTCCACATCGTCGAAATTGGTGGTGCCGCGCTGCGCGTGGTCGAGCAAACGACCGGGGCAGGCGACGATAATCTCGGTGCCGTTGCGCAGCGCGCGCTCCTGCGGCACCATGCCCACGCCGCCATAGACGGTGGCGGAGCGCAGATTGGTGTGCTGGCCCAATTGGCGAATGGCGTCATGAATCTGCTCGGCCAGTTCGCGCGTGGGGGTGAGGATCAAGGCACGGGTTTTACGGGTGCTCCGCGGACTATCCAACAGACGTTGCAGGATGGGCAGCACGAAG
>DASXVL010000059.1:0-6249 GCA_036504255.1 Armatimonadota bacterium
AGGCTATGTCTCACCTTACCACAAGGTCTCTACAATAATCGGGCTCCGTCCCCAATTTTAAAATACGGGAGAGCGCCTCATGGGGCAGACATCAGTGAACGGGGGACCGTTTGCCCCTCGCCCGTTACTGACTGCAGTATATCTCATCTTCTGTCGCATGTAGCGAACAATTGCGCTGATTTACAGTATAATGTCATCCATGACGCCTTGACACTACCCGATGCCTTCCCTTCCAGAGCACGTCAAGGCCCAAGCCAGGCGATCTGCTCATCGCATACAGAGCCTGCCGGTTTCTCGAAAAAACACAACACACCGCAAAGGAGCGAAGACGCATGATTTCCACTCTGCCCCGGTCAGTACGCCGGTCGGTGTTACTGCTCTCAGTCCTGCTTGCCCTGCTGGTGCTGGCATGCGCAGGCCCGCTCTTCGCCGCCGATGCGACGGCCGGGCAGCCGACCACCGCAGGGGCGCCCCCCATGTCGCAGAATGCGATAATCGCGCAGGATCTCAATCAGTTGATGGCCTACTATGCCCAGGGCGGCAAGAGCCGTGGGCCGGAATGGCTGCGTACCACGGAGATCGACTTCCGCGTCACCGACGATTTCAAACCCATCTTCTCGCTGGCAACCGTGCAGCCTTTCGGCAAAATCAACGCGCACGGGGCGCTCTGGTTCGCGCAGGGGCGCTATGCCTACCAGGCGGATGACCGCACCCAAACTACCGCAAACCTCGGCCTCGGGTGGCGCAAACTCTCCACCGATAAGCACGCGCTCGTGGGCGTGAATACGTTTTATGATCAGGCGTTCGCCAATCACCATTCCCGCCTCGGCGTCGGCGCGGAATACTTCTCGCGCCTGATCGAATACCGCGCCAATCTCTACCTACCGGTCTCCGGCGTCAAAGAGGTCGAACGCACGGTGCTGCCGACCGGTATCCTCTACACGTACGAACGCGCGTTGCGCGGCGTGGACGTTGAGGTCGGTTCGCACTTCAAACAGGCGCCCTGGCTGGGGCTCTTTGCCTCCGGCTTCGCCTACAGCAATAACTACCATGATGATCTGACGGGCTATCGCCTGCGTTCGCAGCTGCAGTTGACCCCGCGCCTGGCGCTGGAAGCCGGATACATCGGCTCGAACCAGAGCCATCAGCCCTATGCGCAACTGAACTATACCTTCGCCGGCAGCTTTGTTCCCTCGTGGCGCGGCGCGAATGCCCACCTGCCGCGGGTCTCAACAGACCTCACGTATAAAATGCTGCAGAAAGTGGAGCGCGACAACACCATCCAGACCGAACGCTTCACGCGGTTTGTGGCCTTCCAGGGCAATATTGATGCGTTCGTGACCAATACCGGCGGCGGCCCCGTGCAGGGCATCCGCGTGCAGGCGTATCAGGCCGGCGTGCCGGTGGGCGCGAGCGCCATCACCGATATCGAAGGGCACGCCCTCCTCACCGGTTTGACGGTCGGCGACTATACGGTCCGGGCGAGCTACTTTGCCTTGATGGGCACGACCGACGTCACCGTGCAGCATAACGTGACCACACCCGCCCCCATCATGCTCCCCATCGTCGGTGGCAGCGCCACGGTGACGGTGGAGACATCGGGCGGTGACCCCATTGTGGGTGCGGATGTGACCGTGGAACCGATCCTGGCGGGGTTCGCGCAGGGTTACCCCGGCACGCCCGCCAGCTTCAGCATCACCGTGCGCACCGGTGCGGACGGCCTGGCGTACTTCGCCAACCTGCCCGCGGGCAACTACCAGTTTGTCGTCCACTACAACGGCGCGAGCATGGCCAGTCTGTTGACCGTCGTCGCATCCGGGGAAACCGCGTTCGCGAAAATCATCCTGCCGACCTCGGGCGGCAATATCACCGCATTCGTGCGCGACGCCGCCACGGACGAATTACTCAACGGCGCCACCGTCGAATTATGGGACGGGACGACACTGATCACCCAGCAGATAACCGGCAACGACGGCGCCGTGACCTTCAGCGGCCTGAATAGCACGAAATCCTACACCGTGAAGGCGACCTATGCGGGCGCCAGCCTGATCAGCGATCCGATCACCCCCATTAACCTCCGCACGATCGCCGTCGCCCTCGCACTGGACCTGCGGGGCAGCATCACCATCACCGTGAACGACGGGACCAACGTCCTGTCCGACGCGATGGTGAGCACCGTAGTCAACGGCAGCACGCTCACCGCCACCACCGACCAGCAGGGAGTGGCCACCATCAGTAACCTGAAATCCGGCGTCCACACCGTCACCGCATCACTCGCCGGGTATACCATTGACTGCGCCGACGTGACGGTGGCGCATGGACAGGCGGCGACGAAAACGCTCTCGCTCACCCGGCAATTCGGCGGCGCGACGATCACCGTCACGGACGGGACGACGGGCCTCAGCGGGGCCCGCGTCATCCTGAACGGAAACATGCTGTTCACCGACGCTGACGGCAAGGCCGCTTTCACCTTCAACCCGGTCGGCCCCAGCATCGCTACGGCGACAAAGGCCGGCTACACCACGAATGTCGGCAGCGTCACCATCACCAACGGCGGTACGGCCACGGCGACGATTGCCCTCACCCGGCTAACCGGCGGCGCGACGATCACCGTCACGGACGGCACGACGGCGCTCAGCGGGGCTAGCGTTACCCTGAACGGGTCCATGCTGACCACCGGCACTGACGGCAAGGCGACGTTCACCGGTGTGCCGACCGGCGACTATACGGTGAACGTCACGAAGGGCGGCTACACCGCGGCTACCGGCAACGTCACCATCACCAACGGCGGCATGACCACGGCGACGGTGATACTGTCCCTGTCGCCGTTATTCTCGCCAACCACGACTCTTACCGTTATGCCGAACCCCGTGCAAGCAGGGCAAGTCTATACTCTGCAAGTCCTAATCACCGGTCCCGTCGGAACTCCGACCGGCACCGTGACCTTCTACGACGGAAACAATCAGCTAGGTAATATGGTACTAGACGGTACTGGCGCTGCAACTCTCGTTGCAACCGCGCAAACCGTTGGCACGCACGTGGTCACGGCGTACTACGACGGAGATATGGTTTACGCAACGAGCACTTCAGCGCCCGTGACGTTGATGGTGAGCGAGGTGGACTGATGCGCGCATGACCGGCGCTGACGGGCGCGAAGTCTCTGTCCTCTGGCTAGGGCCCCTTCATCGACGTTCTCGTGAGTCATGAAGGGTCTCCAGGTGGTCAGGAAAGGCTCCATATCTATCCCGGCTCAAATACGGTTCGATTTTACCTTACTCCAAGGTGATTGTCGGCGCCTGGGGGCGCGTACTGTGGACGCAGTGCGCGCCCCCAGGTTGTCTTTGCGGCGTGATGCAGGGCATCGGTTCAGGCGTTTTGACATGCTGGATTTTGGGGACCGAGCAGCCCAGCCGACACCTGAAGCCCAGGGCAGGAACGCTAGTCTCGGTTTGGGAGCTATGCAGTAGCCATCTGTCGCGCTACGATCCACTGGTCCTCTCCGTGGACAATAGATTTCTTGGCTGTTGGGGAATCCATTCACTCCCCCCGTCGCAGCCACTAACTAGCCACGGGCGTAGCGGGCATTATAATATTGGCGCTATGAGCTTTTGTGTGGATAGAGCTCGAGCTTTCCCTGAAAAAGAGTATCGCTATCCGAAAACTGGCAAAGCGTCGGAATCCATGGGCGCTCGCTTTGATATGTTGGATCCGACTGTTGAGTCCCTCCGCCATCGCATTGGTTGTCCGATGGCGGAGATACGCCAGCAGCCCGGCGAGATGGCTTTTGAGCATGTCGGGCACTTTCGTCAGATGCCTTATACCAAATGTGTTTGACTAGACCATACATGCCTGCTGCAAACGGGTAACTTATCCCCGGAGGCAGACTCATGTTGCAGGGTATTGACTGGCGTACAGCAGATACCGAAAGTGAGCTGGGCTATCGTTTCTCTCATGAAACCGTTTCGGATTTGCGTCCCAGGTGGCAGGCGTTGTGGCTGCTCCGGCAAGGGTATACCCGACGGGCGGTGGTCCAAGCGCTCGGCATTCATCCGCGTACGCTCTGCGACTGGATTGCTTGGTATAACATTGGGGGCTGTGCGGAAGTGGCCAAGCACCGACTCGGTGCGGGAAATGGGCAGACATGTCGGTTAACCGAGGAGCAGTTGGCTGAACTGGCGGCATGGGCCGCCGAGGGGACCTTTTATACCTATGAAGAGGCGCGGCAATGGGTCGCGAACACGTGGCAGGTGCGCTAGAGCTATGACGGCATACGCAGTCTGTGCGACCGTATCGGGATTCATCCGCGCGTGCCACGTCCCCTCGCATGCCAAGCGGATGTTGCGGCCCAGAAAGCGTGGAAAAAAGGGGGTTGCGTGAGGCGCTGTGTGCGCAAAAAGCGACTCGCACCTCACGGGTAGGCTGGAGTGATGAATTCCGCATCGGACTCGCCGGTTCTGTACGCCGAGTGCTCACCCCACAAGGGATGACAGTCCGGCAACTCGTGGAACTCCGCCGGGATTGGTATTGGCTGGCCGTCGTGGTCGTGCCACGCACCGGCGTCTTGGAAGCCCAGTGGATGGGCACGCTCGGCAGTGACGATTTTAAGCCGGTACTGCGGGAGTGGCACCACGCCGGTATCGACCGCATGGTCTGGGATGGCCTGCCGGGGCACCGGGGGCTACAGCCGAACGACACGCCCTTGCCGACAATCATTCAACCGGTGGCCTCTCCGGAACTGAATCCGGCCGAACGCGCGGGAGAGGTGATTCGCGCGGCGGTGGAAGGGCGGGTCTATGCCACACTGTGGCAGAAGATGCTGGCGGTCGAGAATGTGCTCCACGAGTTACAGCGTGATCGCCAACGGGTCAAACAATTAACCGGGTATCCATGGATCATCGACGTGCTCAAAGAGTTACCGTGGTGATGGTCTAGTCAAACACATTTGGTCTTATTTAACACCTTGAAGGTTTACCGTATGCGTTGTGTGTCGGTAAGTCTGGCGCTCGCATTGTTTTTCCTGTTGGTGCTGTCTGTTTGTGCGCAAGTCGGGTCGGAGAAGGACTAGCCTGGCCCTTCCCCCTGGTCGGTGCAACCCTTTAACAATGACAAGCAGGTCTTCCGTTTTGCTGTTTTTCAGACAGTAATGGGGGAGAGCGGCCCGGCGTCTTCGCGCAGGCGGTGAAAAAGACGAGAAGGTCACTGTAGACCCAGGAAAATCCCCTGGGAGCAGGATGGCGTGGAGATCCGGGTGAATGCCATGCCTGATCCGGAACGTTCACTGTGGCATGGAAGGCCTGCCGCCTGAACATTGCCCTCGATGACCGCGACGCTAAGAGCCCGCAGCTCGGTTGGTGCCCCGACTGGCGCAGCCTGGCATCGTACGATGACTCGGGTACGTTTCGCAAGCAATAACGGTTAGCTGAGAATTTGGACACACGCGCCGGGAGCAGATGGTCCTCGGCCTACGAGACGACGCATGTGAACAATACCCAAAAAATACGCCTCACGACCTTGACGGATAGCCTGCTGGACCGTACAATATCTTTATATATCTGGAATCGGTTCCAGGTACTTTACATTTTTTGTTTGTCGATCCCTCTTTTCGACATCATCTACAACGGAGGTCTATCCATGCATAACTTGTTCCCTGTTCCCACTCGGCACCGAGGCTTCACCTTGATCGAGTTGCTCGTCGTCATCGCGATCATCGCCATCCTCGCCGCCATCCTCTTTCCGGTCTTCGGCAAAGCGCGCGAAAAGGCGCGCCAGTCGCAATGCACGAGCAACCAAAAGCAGCTCGCATTGGCGTTTCAGATGTATTCGCAAGAAAATGAAGAGAAGCTGCCTCTGGCCTTTAATATTGATGCCAACAGTAACGGCCAGTATGATGCCGGCGACACGCTGGCCTGGATGGATGCCATCAATATGCCGGCCGGCGGCAAGGTGATGCATTGCCCGTCCCGCGAAAAGACGGCGGCATTTATTTCCGACTATGGCTATGACAGTGCGTTAAGCGGGATGGCCTTAGGCGAAATCAACAACCCCACCGGCGTGGTTTTGACCGCGGATAGCAATACGCCTGCGGGAACATTTTCCGGGGCCACGCCGCATGCCGACAAACTCATTTGTTCCTACGTGGATGGCCATGTCGCCCTCACCGATGACCGGGGCCCCTGGCTGACGGCGGTCCAACTAGGGTTCCACGGTAACGAAGACTTGACGCCGGACGGCACGAACACGTATGGCTTT
>DASXVL010000060.1:0-3647 GCA_036504255.1 Armatimonadota bacterium
TCACGCCCACCGGATAATTCCTCACCGTGCGAAATGCGCATGTATGGCCCCACGCGCCACCCGCGTGCGATCATTTCCAAGGAGCGCTCACCCACCGCCGCAGCCTTGGTTTTGGTGAGTTCACCTTCCGGCCAATCGCTATGCGTCCGGTAAAGTGCTTCCGCGATAATCAGGTCAAGTACCGCGTCACCCAGGAATTCCAAGCGCTCATTCGAGGCCATGCCTTCGACTTCGGCGACGTAGGAGCGGTGCGTGAACGCTTGTACCAACAACGCTTGATCGGTGAAATGAATCTGCAAACGTGCGAGCAGCGCATCATATCGATCGTTATGTCCGGCAGCAGCCATGCGGCATCTCTTTCTATGAACGTTTGCGTATCGTCAGCCCGAGGTCACGTAACTGTTCTTCATCGACCGATGTGGGCGCCCCCATCATCAAGTCCGTCCCCGAAGCGGTCTTCGGGAAGGCGATGACGTCACGAATAGATTTCTCACCCGCCATGAGGCTCACGACGCGATCGATGCCGATCCCCATGCCGCCATGCGGGGGGGCGCCGTACTCGAAGGCATCTACCAGGAAACCGAAGCGTTCCCGCACCTGCTCGATCGGCATATTAATCGTCTGCAACACGCGCTCTTGGATATCGCGCCGATGAATACGGATACTGCCGCTCGACAACTCGTTGCCATTGAGCACCAGGTCGTACAGGTCGCCCCGCACCGATAGCGGATCGGTTTCCAGCTTGGCGAGGTCCTCCGCTTTCGGCATGGTAAACGGATGGTGCATGGCGTCGATCTGCTGTGTTTCCTCGTTCCACTCGAACATGGGGAAATCGACGACCCAGAGGAAATTCCATTGTCCCTGCGGAATGAGACCGAGTTTCTCGCCGAGATGCAAGCGCAAGCGTCCCAGTGACTGCGCCACCACGGAAGGGGTATCGGCCACTACCAGCAGTAGGTCGCCCTCTTCCGCTCCCATCGCCGTCGCAAACGCCGCGCGTTCCGTCTCCGCGAGGAACTTGGTTACCGGCGATTTCAGCCCATCCGGCGTAATCTGGAAATAGGCCAACCCCTTGGCGCCAAACCCCTGGGCAAAGGCCACCAGTTCGTCCAGTTCGCGGCGTGACAGCCCGGCCGCGCCTTTGGCATTGATCCCCTTGATCTGGCCACCGTCCGCCAGGACATTAGCGAACGCCTTAAACTCCGTTTCGGCAAAGACCGCCGACAGGTCGACGAACTCCAGGCCAAAGCGGGTATCCGGTTTATCCGAACCGTACCGACTCATCGCTTCGCTGTAGCTCATACGCAGGAAAGGCGTGGGAATGGTCACATCAATGACCGCCATCATGCGCTGGACCAGGCCCTCCACCACCGTGAGCACATCATCGCGCTCAACGAACGACATCTCCAGGTCAATCTGCGTATGCTCATACTGGCGATCAGCGCGCAGGTCCTCGTCGCGGAAGCAGCGCGCTAATTGGTAATAGCGTTCCATGCCGGCAACCATCAGCGTCTGTTTAATCAGCTGCGGGCTCTGCGGCAACGCATAAAACTCTCCCTGCCGAATACGCGACGGCACCAGGAAGTCGCGCGCCCCTTCCGGTGTGGACTTGATGAGCATCGGCGTTTCGATTTCCAAGAAGTCTTGCTCGTCCAAATAGGCGCGCGCCGCTTGCGACACTTTATGCCGCAAGATGAGATTATTCTTCATGCGGTCGTTACGCAGGTCGAGATAGCGATACTTCAAGCGCAGATTCTCATCAACTTCCGGCGCATTCTCGTCGTTAATCATAAACGGCGGCGTCTTGGAGGGATTGAGGATTTCGATACGCGAGACATGCACCTCTATAGCACCACTGGGCAGACGCGAGTTGACCGTCCCATCCGGACGCGCCATCACGGTGCCCTGTATGGCAATAACGAACTCCGAACGAATCCCCTCCGCGATCGCGTGCGCCTCGGGAGCGTCCTGCGGGTTGAAGACGCATTGCGCCAGCCCGGAACGATCACGCAAGTCGATGAACACCAGCCCGCCGTGATCGCGATTGGTCTGTGCCCACCCCATCAGCGTAACCTGGCGGCCAACATCGTGCGTACGCAGCGTGCCGCAGCCATCGGTTCGTCGTAGCATATGCATCGGAGTCATGTCGTTTTCCATAGTTTTCCTCATTCCTTCTGCACGGCTCGCGCCACGGATAGGTGGGCGGGCACGCGGTATCAATGCGATCAATCAGCGTGCTGCTGATCGCGAAATTTTGTTTACCGGATCGGCGTGTAAGCGGGCAGCAACACGGCTTCCAACTGCGCCAATTCAACCGGTTGTTGGACGGCAATGCGCATATCGCGTAGGGTTACCACGCCATTAGCCAATTCCGCGTCTTGCAGCATGAGTGTCAACCACGAGCGTTGCCGATTGGCCTCTTTCATCTGCGCCTTTAAGCTTCGCCCGGCATAATCAAGCGCTGCTGGGATGCCGGCGCGGCGTAAGCGTTGCGCCAGTATAAAGGCCTGCTCACGTTCGCTCTGGCTCACTGCGGTCAAATAGACCGGACCGACTGCCTCCGGCAACGGCGCCGACTCTGCCGAAGAGATGAGCAAGCGCTCCATACCTGCCGCAAAGCCGATTGCCGGCGTGGGCGGTCCCCCTAATTCTTGCACCAGCCCATCGTAGCGTCCACCAGCTAATACGGTATTTTGTGCGCCAAGCCCGCCGGCAATAAATTCAAAGGCAGTACGGGTGTAGTAATCTAACCCGCGCACGATGTGTGGATTGATGGTATACGCCACATCGAGTGTACGCAGTCCATCTTCCACGCCACGCAAATGGGTCTTACAGTCATCACATAACACATCGAGAATGACCGGCACGTCGCTAGCGATTTCCCGACACCGTTCGACCTTGCAATCGAGGATGCGCAGGGGGTTCAGGTCATAGCGGCGTGTGCAATCTGTGCATAACTCCGTACGCGCACCGCCCAACGCATTGCGTAGCGCATCGCGGTAACGCGGGCGACATTCGGGACACCCCACACTATTTAATTCCAGCGTCGCCCCGGTGATACCGATTGCCGCCAGAAAATCGGAGGCGAATGCCAGGATTTCTGCGTCGATCTGTGGCCCAGGAGCGCCGAACGCTTCAACGCCAATCTGATGAAATTGCCGGTACCGACCTTTTTGTGGGCGTTCGTAGCGAAAAATCGGTCCCAGGTAGTACACTTTTTGCACGCCGCCCTGCGCCAGCAAGTTATGCTGGATGACGGCACGCACTGCGGGCGCGGTACCCTCCGGACGCAGCGTTAAGGAATCACCGCCGCGACTCTCAAAAGTGTACATCTGCTTCGCGACAATATCCGTCTCTTCCCCGACGCCACGCGCGAAGAGTTCAGTTGCTTCAAAGATCGGTGTGCGTAACTCACCAAACCCATACAACGCACAGCTCTGGCGAAACTGTGCTTCGAGCCATTGCCAACGCACGGCATCCGCCGGCAAGATATCTTGTGTTCCACGGGGGGCAGTAAATGGCATGAGGCTATTGATCGAGACCGCAGTCCGGATCATACTCCCTTCAAGGAATGCCTCTGCTGGTCGCAACGGCCGCAACAGATGGCGCGTATAATTGTAGCAGTTCTTGGCATATCCCGCCTACCC
>DASXVL010000061.1:0-8779 GCA_036504255.1 Armatimonadota bacterium
GCCGAAAAATTGCCCTGACATGCGGGCGGACAATGGGTCTAATGAAGCATAATGGCATTTACCGTTCTGCATACCGCCGACCTGCACCTGGGGAAATCATTCAGCCAACTGCCGCCGGAGCGCGCCGAGCAACGCCGCGCCGATCTGCTGGCGACGTTGACGCGGCTGTGTCGTCTGGCGCGCGCGTCGCACGTCGATCTGCTCTGCATCGCGGGTGATTTGTTCGACCATCCCACGCCGGCCATGCCCGCGCTGGCCGCCGCGCGCCAGGCGTTGCATGAGGCGGAGGTGCCGGTCCTCCTCGTGCCGGGCAATCACGACCCGTTGCAGACAGGCAGTCCCTATCTCGACGCCCATTGGCCGAGCAACGTGCTGGTGGCCGCGCAGTCGGGATGGCAGCGCCTCGCCATCACGGATTACGAGGTGTGGGCGTTCGGCTATGCGCGTGGCGCGGCGCATGATAGCCCGTGGGCCACCTTCCCCGGCTGTGGCCGC
Organism: Armatimonadota bacterium; assembly: GCA_036504255.1. Classification (GTDB taxonomy): domain Bacteria; phylum Armatimonadota; class Hebobacteria; order CAIYQO01; family CAIYQO01; genus DASXVL01. Next base: position 496 of record DASXVL010000061.1, read on the forward strand.
AAGGCGCTATTGGCGCTGCATGCGGCGTGTCTGGCGCCGGGGCTTGCGGCCGACGCGAATTATCACCCCTTTACGCCCACGGAAATTCCCCCCTGCAGCTATCTGGCGCTGGGACATCATCACCGCGCCGTGCAGGTCAGCCGCACTCCCGTGGCCTGGTATGCCGGTACCCCGGAACCGCTGGAGGCAGAAGTCACCGTGGCGCAGGCGCTCCGCGTGACGCTCGACGCCGGTGGCGCGAACGTCACGCCGGTCGATGTCGCCACCCGCCGTCATCGCTTGGTGACAGTAGACGTGGCCGGCTTATCCGCCGACGCCATCTGGGACCGGGCATTGGCCGCGGCCTCTGCCGATGATCTCCTCACCCTTCGCGTAGTCGGCATGCTGGAGATGTCGGCCTCGCTCGACCTGCCCGCGCTGCGTGCGGAACTCTCGGCACGCTGTTTTGCGGTCGAACTCGACAGCGCAGCGGTGTTGCTGCCGGATGCGATTTCCGGCGAGGGGATGTTTGCCGTGCTGCAGGAGGTCGCGCAGGCCCGCGCGGCGCAGGGCGATGCGGCCGAACGCGCGCGGGTGGCCCGTGCCGTGCGCTATGCCGCCCTGGCGCTGGAAGGGCGGCTCTGATGCGGCTGCGGCGTTTGCATATTACCGGGTTTGGGCGCTTGCACGAGTACGAGATCGTCTTCGACGCTGGCGTCACCGTCTTGCTGGGCGCCAACGAAGCGGGAAAATCCACCGCGTTACACTGCCTGGCGCAGGTGCTCATGGGCAAACCCTCACAGCGCAGTCTGTTTCCCGACTATACGCCGTGGGACGGCGGTCCCGCAGCCGCGGCGCTGGATATGGAACACGGCGGCGCGCAGTATCGCCTCACCCGGCGTTTTGATGAAAACGGCACGCGGGCGGTGGCGCTGCACGTGGTGCATGACGATGGCTCGGAACGGCTGGTGACGCGCGAGGCGGGGGCGGTGCGCCGCTGGGTGGCGGAGGCTTTCGGTACCGCGGATGACCGCATCTTTTATCGCGTCTTTTGCCTCACGCAGTCCGACCTCTCCCCGCTGGATAATTTTGCGGGGCTGCGCGAGCAGCTCGAACGCGCTGCCAGCGGAACTGATGTGGCAGTGGCGAGCGCCATCCAACAGCTCGATGCTCGCTTAGGCCTGTTGCGTCGCGGGGTAAACCAGCCGGCGCTGGCGCAGAATTGGGGGCCGATAAAGCGCGCCGACATGGCGCTGGGGGAGTGGGAGGCGCGGCTGCACGATGCCAAGCGCCAACAGCGGCGGCTAGCCGAGTTGCGGCACCAGCAGGAGCGTCTGCAGCACGATACGGAAATGTCCAGCGCACGTATTGCGGAAATCGAAGGCGTGTTGGCGGTTGATCAGCAGCAGCGCGAGATGCGGATCCGGCTGGCAGAACTCCGTGATAGCTGGGAGCGTGATGCGCGACAGCAAATACGTATCAACCAGTTACTTGCCGAAGGCGCCCAGACAAAGGCGTCCCTGGAGCTGTTGCCCGCGGTATTTCATGATCCGGAGTCGGTGCACACGCGCCTGCTTCCGTTTGAGCAGGTACGTGAGGGCGGCGCCAAATTGGGTTGGATTGTGCTGGCGCTCGGCATGGCGCTGGGTGTCGTGCTCGGATTGACCATCTCGTGGGCGGTCGGCATACCCTTGGCAGTGGTAGCCGCGCTGACAGGGATATGGATGATGTGGCGTGTGGCCGGTAGGCGTGCCGAGCGTGCGGCGTTGTGCCGCGCGCTTGGGGTGGCGACGCTGGCGGAAGCGCGCGAGCGCTTGGCGTCAGCCGAGGCGCTGCGGCAGCAATCCGTCGCCGCCGAACGTGCCGTCGCGGCGGTGACAGGTGCGGAGGATGAGGATGCCGCGCGCGGCGCGCAGGCCGTGGAAATGCTGGCATTGGAGCAGCGCCTGTCGCGCATGCCCGGCACACCATTGACCGTGGAAGAGGCCTATCGCTTAACCCATGAACTCACGACCACACGCCAGGCGTTGGCGGAAGATCAGGCGGGAGAGAAGGCCAGTTGGCGGGAGTTGGCGGTGTTGGAGGAAAGCGAGCGCGATCTGATTGACGTGGAGGACGGCGTGGCCTATTGGCGCGAGGAGGCGACGCGGGCTGCGGAAGAAGAACAGACACTGCAACTTGCCCGCGAGTTGCTGATCGAGGCCGGGGAGCGCGCGCATGGCGCCATGGCGCATCCGTTGGCCGCGCGGATGGCCCCGCTCTTTGCCGAGATGACCGGGGGACGCTACCCACAGGTACGCGTGACGGGCAATGCTGATCTCTTCGAACTCTTCCCACTGGATGCGAGCGGGATGCCGGTGCCCGTGGCGCAGCTCAGTCGGGGCACGCGCGAGCAATTCGTGCTGGCGGCACGCTTGGCGCTCGGGCTGGTGATCAGTGGCGCGGACGGCTCGCCGGTCTATCTGCTCGATGACCCGCTCTTGCACTTTGATGCGGCGCGGCGCGCCGAGGCGCTACGCATGCTCACCGACTTCTCCGCGCATGCACAGCTCATCATCGCGACTCATGATGAGCGTATACTCGATGATCTGCCCGGCGCCACGGTGCAGCGCTTTGACGCATTGGTAGCGAGTAGCTAGCTCAGCGCGCCGGAATCGTGTTCGCGCGTATAATGCGGAGGCGTGGCTAGTGATCGCTTCCTACGATGATGGCACCGACTTCCTGTCGGCGCGGAATGTGGGGGCATCTGTTCCAGGGGCGGCATCATTCGACAAGCTCATGACAGGTCGTGCCGCGCCCTGGCTAGCAGCTGTCGCCACTTTGTGGCTCATTTCCGCATCCCTGCGGAAATGAAGGGCTACACAGGCACTTTGCGCAAACGCGATTCCAGCGCGCCGCGCTAGCCGCCTACGGCTAGCTCTGGTCATGATGACGGGGGTATGGTAGACTTTATTGCCTATCCGAAAAGTCCTGGAACGGTTCGGCTTGCCCTTGCGCTGCGCTCGGCGTTTGACGCTCCACCGCGTGTCCCCGTGATGCGTGCTCGTTCGTCCGTCCTGACCGCCGTTCGGCGACGCCGCGCTACTGAGCTTTTCCGGATAGGCGCGGTATGCTTTGCGGAGAGACACCAGCGATGAAATATGTATTGATTGTACCGGACGGCATGGCTGATGAGCCCATCGCCGAGCTCGATGGAAAGACCCCCCTCATGGTAGCGCGGACGCCGCACCTCGATGCCGTGGCGCGGGAGGGCATGATCGGGCGCGTGCGCACCATCCCCGCGGGCATGCCGCCGGGCAGCGACGTGGCCGGTCTCTCCATTATGGGCTATGACCCCGCCAAGTATTACACGGGCCGCGCGCCGTTAGAAGCGGCGAATCAAGGCATTGAGTTGGGGCCGCGCGACGTGGCCTACCGCTGCAATTTGATCACCACCGATGGCGAGCGATTGCTCGATTATAGCGCCGGTGAGATTTCCTCCGAAGATGCGGCCGAACTGATCCGCCTCATCGATGCGCGGCTGGGGAGCCCGCGTCTTCGCTTCTATCCGGGCATCAGCTATCGCCATCTGATGATCTGGGAAGGCGGCACCATCGATGTCGGCACGACACCGCCGCACGATATCATGGGCCAGCCCCTGCAGCCGTACTTGCCGCAGGGCGATCATGAGGAATTCCTCCGCCAGTTGCAATGGGATGCGTACGAACTGTTGTCCGCGCACGACATTAACCGCCGTCGCGTCGATGTGGGGAAAAACCCGGCGAATATGATCTGGCTCTGGGGACAGGGGTATGCGCCCCGCTTGCAGAGCTTTGCCGTGGCCCATGGCGTGAACGGGACGGTGGTTTCCGCCGTGGATTTGATTCGCGGCATCGCGCGGTTGGCCGGGTTGCGCGCGCCGGCGGTGCCCGGAGCGACCGGACGCCTGGACACCAATTGGGCGGGGAAAGCGGCCGCGGCGACGGCCGCGTTGGCCGATAACGATTTCGTCATGGTGCACGTGGAAGCGCCGGATGAATGCGGCCACCAGGGCGATCTCGAAGGAAAAATCCGCGCCATCGAGTTGACCGACCGCGAGGTCATTGGCCCGGTGTGGGCGGCGGCGCAACAGTACGGTGCGGCACGTATGCTCGTGTTGCCCGACCACTACACGCCGATCTCCCGGCGCACGCATGTCGGCAATCCGGTACCGTTTGTGTTGACCGGAGCGGGGATTACGGCAGATAGCGCCGACCGGCTGGATGAGCAGATCGCCGAAGAATCTCCCATCATCATTGACGAGGGCTGGACATTAATTCAACGGCTGTTCGCCTGAACAATGGCCGTGGCAACGACGACTACCGTGGTGTCGGCTGATACCATCTGTGTCCCGTCTCACCCGACGAGCCAGTCATGCGTGTGCCAGGCCACAATGCCCAGGAGCGCGAAGTCTTCGTCCGCCATATCGACGGTGATGGGCTGGTAGAGCGGATTGAACGGAGCGAGGAGCCAGCCACCGCGTTCGTACCGCCAACACTTGATGGTGACCTCGTCACCAAAACGCGCGACGACCAGCTGCCCGCTGTCGGCGGTGCGCTGGGCTTTCACCCCGACAATATCTCCGGGCTGCAAATGCGGCCACATGCTCTCGCCGACGACCCGCACGCAGAAATCCGTAATCTGTTCGTAGGCTTGATGGATAGGGTAATGCTCGGTGCTCTCGCGCGCCGCCAGCCGCCAATCGCCCCCAGGTACCAGGCCTAATACGGGCACCGACGCGTTGGGCTCAAAGCTGCGTACCGTGAGTTCGCTCGTTTCCTGGCCGGACAGGGCGACTTGCGGATACCCCGCTGCCTCCATCAATGGACCGGGTTCCAGCCCGAGCGCGCTGACGAATTGCAGGAGCTTGCCCAGACTGGGCACTTGCCCCAGGCACATGTTACTGATGTACCCCGGACTGATACGCGTGCGTTTGGCCGCTTCACGCTGGGAAATGCCCAGGCGAACCAGCGCCAAGGTGATTTCTCTGGCGAAAAGAGTCGATACCGGCATGGTGTGCTTGCTTATCCGCTTTCCGCATGGGGAAAGCAGCCTTTCACGACGATGCGCGAGCCTTGACTTATTATCCGGCGCGAACACTGGTTTGTCAATGCAAGCAGCCTTGTGCATCAGGCTGCTTGCATGCTGGTCAGTCGGCCGGCTGGCCCGTCTGCGGGACATGGAGGTGATGTCGCCGGGTGCGGCTGAGTTTCCAGAGCTCGTGTAACAACGCGATGGCTCGGCGGGCATCGGCATCCGCAAGTGGTTCCTGGCCATACTGCGCGCGGATGTACAGCGCGGACAGTTGACTGACGATCTCGCCCAATGGCGTTTGCAAAGCGCGAAACAGCTCGTCGAATTCATTGGCGGTCAGCCCGGCCGGTTTCAATACTCCCCAGCGATCCAACCAACGATGCATGCGTCCATAGGCCTGCAAAATGACCTGACGGGCTTCTGTGGCTGAGAGCGTTTCGCGCGGAAACACCGGCGGGCGTTCACGGCGCAGGTAGCGCACGAGTAGGAACAGCAGTATCACGCCGGCCAACGTCAGGCCGGCATAGCCGCGTAGCCGCGGACTTTGCCGCACATTGGTTATCCCGTTGGCGATGTTGTCTTTGAGAATGGCGAACATGGATTGGATGAAATCCCAGCTCCTGCCCAGGACATTCGACGCTTCCGTACTGCTGGCGGTCGGATCGGAGGTATACCAACCGTAGTGGTGGAGGTAAATCTCTACCCAACTATGTGCGTCATCTGCGGTGACCTTGAAGGTGATGCGCCCATTCTCGTGTCCGTCGCTCACTTGCTCACCGGTGGCAAAGCCCACGACAAACCGCGCCGGGATACCGACGCTCCGGCAGAGCATCACCATCGCGCCGCTGAAATAATTGCAGTAGCCTTTTTTCTGGGAGAGCAAGAAGTCGAGAATGGGGTCATCGTGGTCCTTGGGTGGCGAGGGTTTCAGGGTATAGAGGTAGTGTTTACCCAAATAGAGTTCAAATTGGCGGACAATATCGAAGTCAGCGCTTGTCGGCGTCAACGCGGCCTCCGCCAGGATCTGGCGTGCTTTGTCGTAAACACGGTCGTGATAGGCGCTGTCAGGCATCTGCAGATACAGGCTCCGTTCCCCAGGCGGTAACGCCGGGTCACCCGTCAAGTGCAGCGCTCCCGGGGTGGGCTTGATGATGGAGGTGACCTCATAGGGCATGATGCGCACACCGTTGGCATCAACCACGGTATTCAACGCGAGTGCGCCATCCGCAGTACGACTGACCAGGCGGAGGCTTTGTTGTGCCGCGTTATAGCGCATGATTTGATAGGCGCCATACACCGGAATTTGGGGACCCATACCGAGCACATTCACCTTGAACGTTTGCGTCACCAAATGATTGATCGGCGCGTGGTCGTCGAGCGTGATGCGGTGTTCCTTGAGGGCTTGGATGATCCCCGGATCGCTGGGCGCGGCAGTCGCTAGCGCCGTGACCTTGATGGTCGGCCCATCCATAGGCGAGACACGCAACGGTATGGGTATACGGCTGGTTTGGCGCCATGCGCCGTCGCGATACAAGTCGTAGGTGGTGCCGCGCCAGAGCAAATTGGTGGCTTTGTCCATTTGGACGGTCATGACCAACTGGTTGCCCGTCGGCCACTGCGCGCCACCGATCGGTACGGAATTCTCGATGGAGATGCCCAAGCGATTGCCGAGAAATGCGGGGAAGCGGAAATGTGGGTAGCGGTGTTCCGACTCCCGCTGCGCCATGGTGAACATATTAAACGGTTTGAGCGCGAACCCCGCGAGCACGATCACCGGGAAGAGCAACAAGGCGCCGAGCGTTGCGCAGACGATAAAATGTCGTTGCACGTACAATGGCAGCTGTCGAACGAACCAGCGTTGACTATGCCACTGACTGAACAGATAGAGCGTGGACACGATGAGGATCAAGAGGCAGAGGAGGACGAGCGCGTGGGTCTCGATCAGGCGTGAATGCGACGGGGTAATCGCTGAGAGCAGCAAGATGCTGATACTGGGAATCGGCGTCTGGAGCAGATCTTTGGTCGAGACCAGCAACAGGGCGCGACCGGCAGCCGTAATGACGAGAATATGCAGCATGCCTAACAAGGTATCAGTGGTGTCCCGCGAGAGCAGTGAATCGTACAGGTGCGACCAGTCAAGCTGCAGGCCGGGGAGATCGCGCACGAGCAGCCAGGTCAAGAGGAGCAGCGGCAACATGATAATGAGATTGAGCAGGATGCGATTATACTGGCGCTGCCGGAAGAAGACGCTACAGGGTAGTCCGATGATGATGAGCGCCAGCGCGACGAGAAACGCTTGCGGGGAGAGCAACTCGCGCGCGGCCACGGTTGCGGCGAGCATATTACTGCCCGCCATGGCGTAGGGGATGATGGCTTCGCGCGTGGTAAACTGCTGTTCGCGTAGAATTGGTGTCGTCATCTCTGACATTATAGCGCCAAAAGGCGACTTTGGCAGGGGGAAAAGTAACTGTTTTACCAGTCTGCGCCGTCGTGCGACGGGTCGCGTGCGCACGGCGCTTTGTCGGCGGTTTCACTGTGAGCATGCTGCGGCGGCAATGCAATGCAACATGGCGGCGTATTTCCTGGGCTGCTCAGGCAGATGTCCTGAGTATATTAGAGGAGATTGCCCATCTGTAAGGCGAATTCTATGGCAATGGTGGCCCCGGTACGACGCGGCCGGCCGTTGCTGTGCGGAACGCAGAGAAACCACGTTTTGGTAAAGATGTCACAGCGCATACCGTGTTGCACAATAGCCACGTGTCGTATTATATTGGGGACATCATCCTGGGTCACAGAGAAGGAGTCTGCTATGCAAAGTGGGTTCGAAATCACCGCTATCGTTATTATGATCGTGCTGGGGATTATCGTGGTGATCCAGATGATCGCCATTACTGTGCTCCTGCTCGTAGCCAAGAATCTCGTGCAAGCCATCCGCGAGCGTATTGATCCGCTCATCACGAAAGTGAATAGCTTGCTGCTGACGGCCAATGAGTTGGCGCAGACGGTGCAGGGGAAGACCGAGCACATTGCCGAGAAGGCCGCACACACCAGCGATGTGGTCGCAGATCGTGTCGAGCGGACGTCCGGGCTTGTGCAAGGCATGGTCGCTGCGCCAATCATTCACAGCGCAGCCTTTGCCGAAGGGATCGCGCGCGGGGTACGCTCGTGGCGTGCCGCGCGACAACGCCGTGCAGGAGAACCGACCTCGCCTGCCGACCAGGCGGAGTCCGCTGCGCCGGAGAGCGCTTCGACA
>DASXVL010000062.1:0-9882 GCA_036504255.1 Armatimonadota bacterium
GGATATGCGCGCGCACCAACCCACGGTAATTTGCGAAGGTTGAGGCGGCAAGTCCACCACGCACATGGGTTAACCATTCATCCAGGAACTGCCCGAGCGTTTGTTGCCGCGGTGTCTGGTACGCCCCGCGCGTGATCTGGCGTTCGATTTCACGCAACTGGTGCTCTGCCTGCTTCTTCGTCATTCCGGTGCACGCCTTGGCGACTTGCCGGCGTTTCCGATCAATGCCCCGTGGCACATCATAGCGGATGTACCAGGTGTTGCCTTTCTTATAAATGGACCCCATTTCCAGCTTATCCTTTTGTCTGTCATTCTACTTCGGCACAAGTGCCAGGTGCGAATCGCTGCATGCATACTTCGTGCTCATGAGTCGTGGGCTGATCGGCGAGTGACCGGGTCAACGCGTTCGCAAACGCTCCCAGTATGCGCGAGACCACCGTTTCCGCCACATGTTCCGCCGTCTCGTGGATTAACCGCGTGTGCGCATCCCCCAATTCCGCCTGCTCGGCCAATCCTCTGGCGCTGATGCGCCACTCCTTGCCGACCTTCATCGCGGGCAACGCCCCGCGCTTGCATAATTCATGCACGGTCGTCGTGTGCACCCGCAAGAGTCCGGCCGTCTCCTCGGCGGTCATCCACCGGTGAGGCATCGTCGGCGCATCGCCTCTCGTTTCTGGTATGTTGTGGTGGTGTCGCTGCTGTTCACCCATTATTGTCATGGATTCCCTCTCCTTCCCACTGTTGGCACCGTCACGTGGACGGCTCCGGTCTGTGCATTCACGCTCGAATCGACGCGGAAGTCAAGTGCAGGCGAGAGGATTTTGATGGATACATGGGAATCTGGGGGTAATCCGCTGGCGCATGATATGGTTGAAGGTCATTTTTGCATAATTTGCCAGTAGCATAAGCTTGGAGTCATCCCCAGAGAGTATCTCTTGCTGATCTGCCAGCTTCCTAAAGAGAGCACTTGTATACTACGAATTAGAATCCTCTTCATGTTAATTGTGATCAGGCCGCCCCCGTTCGAGATGGGTCACCTTCCACCACCATTCGACTCGCTTCGCTCGCTCATGGTCTTCAACCCCGCTCTCACTGCTGCCGCTGCAACGCGCTTTTCGGTTATAATACGGTTGATGAATACCTCGGCTTTGCATACACGGATTACCCCGATACGTTGGGCGGAATCCGCTCTGGAGATCCTCGATCAGCGGCGGTTGCCGGTGCAGGAGTGCTACTTGCGCTGCGTTTGCGCTGATGATGTCGCTGATGCGATTCGGACGTTGGCGGTGCGTGGGGCGCCGCTCATCGGCATTACCGCGGCGTACGGGCTGGCGCTGGCTGCCACGCAGGTGGCGGATCGGGCGGCGTTGGCGTGTGTGCGCGAGCTGCTGGCGGCGACGCGTCCTACGGCTGTGAATCTGTTTTGGGCTTTGGAGCGCTGTTGGCGGCGCGTCGCGGCGTTGCCGGATGACCTGGCGATGCCGGACACGGCGGCGGCGTTGCTGGCGGAAGCGCGCGCTATTCACCAGGAAGATGCCGCGGCGTGCCTGGCCATGGCGCAGGCGGGGGCCGCGGTGTTTCCGGCAGGGGCGCGGGTGCTGACTCATTGCAATACCGGCGCGTTAGCGACCGGCGGCATTGGCACGGCGCTTGGGGTCATTCGCGCGGCGCACGCGGCCGGTCGCCTGTCGATGGTGTGGGTCGATGAAACGCGTCCGCTGCTGCAGGGGGCGCGGCTGACCGCGTGGGAGTTAAGCGGTGACGGCATTCCCTATCAACTCATTACCGACAATATGGCCGCGTCCGCCATGGCGGCGGGCCTGGTCGATCTGGTTATCGTCGGCGCGGACCGCGTGACGCCGCCCGGAGACTTTGCAAATAAGGTCGGCACGTACGGCCTAGCCGTGCTCGCGCAGGCCCATGGCATTCCCTTTTACGTGGCGGCGCCCTGGTCAACGATCGATCTGTCCCTGATCGATGGCGCGCAAATCCCCATTGAGTTCCGTGCCGGGGACGAGGTGTGCGAAATCGCCGGGGTACGCACGGCGCCGTTGGGAGCCGCCGCCTGGAATCCCGCCTTCGATGTTACGCCCGGGCGGTACGTCACCGGCGTCATCACCGAGCGTGGGATCGAGACCCTACCACTCCAGCACAGCCTTGTGTGATTTCTCAGACAAGGCTGTGCTGGCATCCTTGACGGTTGCTCATATCACATGGTACATTGCGCTTGGTTTTGGTACTGACTGAACTACCGGTGAAAGGAGTTCCCCCGACGATGAAATGCACAAATTTTTTAGGCGGCGTCCTCTTAGGTGCAGTGATTGGTGCTGCAGTTGGCTTACTCATGGCCCCTCAATCCGGTGAGGAAACGCGTGAAGCGGTGCGTGAACAAGCGCGCGAACTGAGCGAGAAGGTGCGTGAGAGCAGCCGGCAGATGGCGGAGAGCGGGCGTGATTTGCTCGAACAGAGCAAGACACAAGTCTCTACCGCGATGAAGGCGTGTTGTGAGAAGGCGGAGGCCCTGCTGCCCACTCGCGAGGACGGCAAGCAAGAGGCCTAAGAGGCTGTTTGGCATGAACATGTAAGGGTGGCATCGTACCCGGTGCCACCCTTTTTCTACAATGGCGTCACAGAGTGCATGAGCGGAGTATCGGCGCTGGCGTCGCATGACCGCGCGAGCGCAAGGCACGGCAACGCGCGTCGGATCAAGGTATCGGGGGACGATGGGCGAGTCGATCGGACGATTGCAAGATCAGCATGAACGGTTGAAACAGCTCTTGACGGCAGACACCGCAGGTTTGGCTGCTGCGTGGTTGGCGACCGGTACGCTGTCACAGCCCGACGACGGTATTTCGTCGCAGGACCTGCTTGCGCAGGCGATGGCCTTTCTTACCCTCCTTGCCGCCGGCATGCCGTCGCAGGAACCCGCTGCCGGGGCGTCCATCCCCGATGATATGGCCTGGCGCCAATACTTTCCGCTGGTCTACCGTGTGTCAGCCCTGTTGGCGCTGGCCAAGTTGCTCGCCGTTCACCTCGCCGCGCGTGGGGAGACGGCGCTCGCGGATGACACGGTGTTGACCATGCTGCTGGCCGGGCTTGCGGCCTGCTCCCCGTATCCACCTCGACCGCACCATCTGTTTAGTGAACGCCTGGCACATCTGAGTCACGTTGCGTGGACCTTGAATACCCAAGATGACCAGGATGCGATTATGCAGTTGGCGATCGAGGAAGCCGCCGCGTTGGTGGGGGCGGACTCCGGGGCCATTTGGCTGTGGGACATCGATCAGCATGCGCCGCTCATGGTGGTGACCGCGGACGCGCATACCATGGCGCCGGAGCCCCCGCCGGCGTTGTTGCAACTACTGCGGCAGGTGTGCGAACGCGGGTGCGCTTTCAGTATTGATGCGGGGGAAAGCGAGGCCAGTTGGCCGGACCTCTTGCGTCACCGCCCGCTCGCGCTGGTGGCGCTGCCCGCGCCCGAGGGATGTTTGGGCGTGTTGAGTGTGCACCATGCGCCCGGCGTGGAATTTTCGCACGACGATATGCTGCTGCTCTCCTCACTCGGCAACCTCACCGCGACGGCGTTGCGTAACGTGCAACTGCATGCGAACGAGCGCCATCTGGTCAATTTGTTGCGTACCTCGATTCGCCAGGTGGTGGAAGCGACGGCAAATCGGAGCGATAGCCATGACGAGTTTGTGCAATCGTTGCTCCATGTCGCCGAGGGGCTGACGCGTGCGGATGCCGTGGGCGCGCTCTTTCGCGTGGGCGAGCATCCCCTGGAGGTGATCTCCGGCGCGTTAGTCGAACAAGGCGCAACGCAATTGGCGGTCATGCGACGCATCATTGCGGCAGGCGGCCAGCGCGACTTTCCACGTGCCGGCGCCGTCGCCGAGGTGTTGGCGGATGCGCCGCACGATGTGCCGGCCTATTATGCGCTGGCGGAGATCACGCTGGAAGGCAAACGCTCCGGCGTCGTGGTGGCGTTAAGCCGGGCGGCGGTAACCGAGGAGCAGGTGGCATTTTTGTGCACGATCGCCGAACAGATCGGCGTGGGGGTCGATAATCGGCAACAATCCGCCAATCTGCAACGCTTACTCTTTGAACTCTCCAACGTGAATTACGTCAGTGAAACGATCACCAGTACCTTCGATCCGCAACGCATTTTCGCCACCATCAGTCAGGCGGCGAGCCAGGCGCTGAATGCGCCGATTGCGCTTTGTGGCTGGATGGAAGACGATGGGAGTCTGCGTATCTGGCCCGACACCGCCGTGGGTATTCCAGCGACAGACGCCGCAACACTCAGCCTGACCTATAATAATGCCGTCATCCGTCAGGTGCTGGATGGGCGGAAAGAGGTCAACAGCCGGGCGGTCGACCGCAGAGCCTCGCCCGCCATCAAGCTGTTTCGCGCCTTGCAGGTAAAAGATTGGGTCTGCGTGCCCATGATGGTGAAACCACGCGCGCGCGGCATTATGTTAGTCGCCGATGTGCGCCCGCGCCAATTCTCGCGCCGCGAAATCGCCTTGCTCTCCACCTACGCGAACCAGGCGGCGCTGGCCATGGAAAACTCCCTGCTCTACGAGCAGGTCGATCGTCAGTTACAACAAATGGATCAGCTCTACCAGGTCACACGCTCGGTGAGTTCCACACTTGACTTGACGGAGATCCTGCAGGAACTCTTGCGCGCGGCGACGACCTCGCTGGACGTGCCGGTGGGCGTGATCGCGCTAGCGGATGAAGGCACGACGGTCCAGCAAGTGGTCGCCTCGTCAGGTATCGACCCGGCGCACCTGTCTTCCGTGCAGATCGATGCGGGCGAGGGCATCCTGGGGGTGGCGGCTCAGCGGAACGAGACGATCATTAGTTCTAACCTGGCGCGTGATGGGCGTTCCCCGCTGCTGCGCGGGTTGGCGCGTGAGGAGCACCTGGTGTCTTCCTTAACCGTGCCCGTGGAAGTGCAGCAGCGAGTGTTGGGCACCTTGACGGTTATTGCGCGGGAATCGCGCGAATTCACCCCGGCGCACGTGCAATTACTCCGCGCCATGGCCACGGAGGCCGCGGTGGCCGTGCGCAATGCCCGGCTCTACGCGCAGGAGCGGACACGCGCGCAAGAGTTACGCGTGCTGGTCGGTGAAGTCGCCGATCGGGTATCGACGACGTTGGACATCCTGACCGAATTATTGGAAATTGCGCATCAAACCGAGCCGGGGACCGTGGGCGTGGAGCGCACCCAGCAACGCCTGGCAAGTGTGGCGGCGGTGCAGGCGAGCATCACGGAGGATGATCCTATCTCGGTTGATGTCAAGGAAGCCATGACGCGGCTGGCGCATGAACGCGCGCTGTGCACGCCGGACGGTAGCTGCCGCCTGGATATTCGCGTCACCGGCGCCCGCCTCATACTGCCGTCGCGACTCGCCACGGCGTTAGCGCTGTTTATTCACGAATGGTTGCTCTCGGCAATCGCCGTGGTCATGCAACAACCAGACACATCCATCGTAATTGCCTTTCAACAGATTGGTCGTGAGGTTCTGGTGCAAATCGATGATACCGCAGTATGGGACACGGCACAAGTATCGGTAAATTCTGCTATAATAGCGCTAGTGACGCGTATCGTGCCAGGGGTGGTCTCTGAAACGACGGAAGAAGGAATCCACCGGGTGCGTTTTCGTTTCACGCGTCCGAACAGGCCATAACGGGCAGGCGCCTGGCGGATTACACTGCCACTGACTTGCATCGGGCTGCAGCGAGGAGTGCGTTCGTGTCGTTTAGGATAGTCATTGCCGAGGATGAATTCTTACTTGCCAACAACTTGAAGTCCATGGTGGAATCACTGCATCATGAGGTCGTCGGGTTGGCCGAGACCGGGGCGGAAGCAGTCACTATGGCTAGTGAGCATACGCCCGATCTCATCTTGATGGACATCAAGCTGCCGGAGATTGATGGTATTACTGCGGCGCGCATGATCGCCCAGCAATGGCAGATTCCGATCATCATTATCTCCGCGTTCAGCGACCGCAGCTACATCGAGGGCGCGGCCGAGGCCGGGGTGATGACCTATCTGGTGAAGCCGGTGTCTCTTGCGGATCTGCAGGCGGTGATCGATCTGACCATGGCGCGCTCGCGCGAATTGATGGCCTTGCGCCAGGAAGTCGGCGACCTGAAGAAAGCGTTGTCGCAACGCAAGATTGTCGAACGCGCCAAAGGTATTCTCATGGATCGCGGCCGCATGTCCGAGGGTGAGGCCTTTCACCGATTGCAGCAGATGAGCCAACTGGAGAACCGCCCCATGGTCGAGATCGCCCGAGCGGTGATCACGGCGCATTCCTTGATGAATGGCCCCGGCGAGGCGCCGTCGCAGTAGGTGTGGGCGATGGGGCACGCGCCCGCTGCAGAGCGCGCTGAAAAGGAAGGCAATGCCGGGACGTAATAACTGGCGGAATCGCTGGGCTGAATTTCGATCGTTTGCCAAGGAAGTGATAACGCGCTTTGGTGAAGATCGCGTCTCGCTGGCGGCAGGCGCTATCTCCTTTTTTACCTTGCTCTCCCTCTTTCCCCTCGTCTTGCTGGCCGTGACCATTGCGGCCAGAGAATATAGCGCACAACTCACGAATCTCGCCAGCCTGTTGGGCCCGGAAATCTATAAAGCGCTGCACGAGCAAATACTCTCGACCGTCCAACATACCGGAACCTCGACCGTGGTCGCTGTGGTCTTCGCGCTCTGGAGCGGTAGTCAAATCTTCCTCATTCTGGAGTCAGCGGTGAACTCGGCATGGCACGCCAAGCGCGCGCGCCCCTTTTTGCTGCGGCGCGGTTTGGCCATTCTCATGGTGATCATCGGCGGCGTGCTGCTTGCCGTGACGGCGCTGCTGGTGAATATGATCCGCTTTCTCGCCTCGCTGCGGCTGTCATTGTGGGGATATCAGGTGCGCGAACTGCCTGGCTTGATCTCGCTGGTGTTGACGATCATTATCCCGCTTTTGCTGGTGACGGCCATGTTCGCCATTGCCTATCGTATTTTGCCTACGAAACGTGTCACCCTGCGCACGGTGCTGCCGGGGGCGGTGAGCGCGGGGGCGCTCTGGCTCATCTCGCTGCATGCGTTCAGTTGGTATGCGGCGTGGCAAGATGAGCACTACCACGTGGTCTACGGGTCGTTAGCCGGGGTCATTTTGTTGCTGTTCTGGTTTTATTACAGCGCGTTCACGTTCCTGCTGGGCGCGGAAATGTCCGCCGTCTACCATCGGCGTCTCGCCGAGGCGGGGAACCGTGAGGAGCGCGGTATCGATGAGAGCGAAGATGCGGCCGACGCCACCCAGCAACGACGCCAGCAGGAACGGATGGAGCAAGAGACCCAGAGTATGGTATATTACGGGTATCAACAAGAGGATGAACAAAAATAACGCCATCGGGCCTGTAATCCTCGTGCACGGCACGCTGCGCATGGTGTCATGTCGTGCAGCCTGTATCGTGGTGTGAGCAAGCGTTTAGCGTTTAGCGTATAGGGGACGGTGGTATTCGGGATGGCCTGCCGTTAGCTGTAGTGGGACGTCACATTGTACCTAGCTGCGCAGATTGAGCGTTTGTAGCGCGCGCCCGCTGTGGCGCGCTTGTTGTGCATGCTGGTCTGTGCCCGCGAGCGCGACGGAGCGTTCCCAAATTGGCACCCGGCTCCCTTACGCCACACGGATACGGTGGCACGACAGGCGCGCCACAGCGGGCGCGCGCTACAAACGCTAAGAGAAGGCACGACGTGACAACCTGCTACAGCTATACGCTATACGCTGACACATGCAACAAGGCAGCGTGCATGACAACACACAATCCGTATGAATGGGTTCCATGTTTGCGAAACTGCTAATACAATTACATCGTCTCCAGTCCTGGATGGGGTATCGTATCCTCTTTCTGCTGGCACGCGTCGTCCATCGCTTGCCGCTGGGTATGGCGTTGGCGTTCGGGCGCGGCTTGGCCTGGGTGGGCCCGCGGCTCTCGGCTCGGCATGTGCGGCGCATCAGCCAGGATATCGCCCTGGCCTACGGGCTCGACCCGTCATGCGCCGAAGTGCGGCGCATCGCCTATGCGTCGTATACCCGTCTCGGGGAAAGTTTGATGGAGTTCTTCCGCTTGCCCTACATGACGCGTGAGGAGATTACGCAGTGGGCGCATCTGGAAGGGACCGAGCACGTCGAGGCGGCGCTGGCGCGCGGCAAAGGGGTCATCGTGATGACCGCGCATCTGGGCAATTGGGAAGTGTGCGGCACGCTCATGGGCATGAGCGGCTATCCGACCACGGCCATCGCCCGCGCGCAGGGCGATACCGCGATTACCGAACTCTTTAACCGCGTGCGCGAAGCCCACGGGTTGAAGGTCGTGCCGATGACCGATGTCCGGGAGTGCATTCGCGTGCTGAAGCGCAATGAATGTCTGGGCATCCTCGGCGATCTCAACGCGCGTCCTCCCGGCCTGTTTGTGCAGTTCTTCGGGCGCCCGGCGTCCACCTACCTGGGCACCGCGTACCTGGCGCAGTTGACCGGCGCGGCAATTCTGCCGCTCTTCGACGAGCGCCTGCCCGACCATACCCACCGCGTGCGCATCGGCGCACCCATCCCCTTGTCCGACACCGGCGACCGTCAGCGCGACCTGCTCATCACCACCATGCGCGCCCAGGAAGCGATCGAGCGCGAGGTGCGCCGCCGCCCGGAAGATTGGTATTGGCTGTTACAGCGCTGGAAAACCCGCCCGCAAGACACCCCGGATGCCGCGCGTATCCCCATGGAACACCGTGACCTGACCCCCGAGGAAGCGGCGGCCTACCGGGCGTGGGACACGCAGGAATCACCCGTCGGGTAAGGCCGTTACGCGCGATACGTTTTCAAAAACTCTGTTGACCAATCCGTGAAGGTGCCCGCCGTAATCTCCGCGCGTATTTTGGCCATGAGTTGCTGATAAAAGGCGATATTATGGTAGCTGAGCGAGCGGATGGCCAGGATTTCGCCCGCTTTGAGCAGATGGCGCAGGTAGGCGCGAGAAAAGGTGCGGCATACCGCGCAACTGCACTGTGGGTCGAGCGGGCCGGCGTCCGCCTCGAACTGCGCGTTGCGCAGATTGAGCCGTCCTTCCCAGGTGAAGGCGGTGCCATTGCGCCCCATGCGCGTGGGCAGCACGCAGTCGAACATGTCCACGCCCAGCGCGACACCCTGCACGAGATCGGTCGGCGTGCCGACGCCCATCAAGTAGCGCGGCTTGACCGTGGGCAGCAGCGGAGTGGTGATATCGAGCATGGCCCACATGACGTCTTTCGGTTCGCCCACGGAGAGCCCGCCGATGGAGTAGCCGGGAAAGTCCATCGCCACCAGCGTCTCCGCGCTTTCACGACGCAAATCTTCTGCGAACCCACCCTGCACAATGCCGTAGAGCACCTGTCCGGTCTCCTGTCGCCAGGCGCTTTTGCCGCGCGCCGCCCAGCGGTGCGTGCGCTGCGTGGCCTCCTGCGTCTCGTCACGCGTCGCCCCCCAGGGGATGGGTTGGTCGAACGACATGAAGATATCCGCGCCCAGCCGTTGCTGCGTCTCCACCGCCTTCTCCGGGCTCATGAAGTGCGCGGAGCCGTCGATGTGCGACCTGAATGCTAACCCTTCTTCCGAGACTTTATGCAGCGAGGAGAGGCTGAATATCTGGTAGCCGCCGCTGTCGGTGAGAATGCCCTTGTCCCAGGCCTGGAAGGCATGCAGCCCGCCGAGGCGCTCCACCAGCTCCACGCCGGGACGCAGGTAGAGGTGGTAGGAGTTGTTGAGGATGATTTGCGCGCCGGTTTCTTTGACTTCGGTGGGCGTCAAACTTTTCACGGATGCCTGCGTGCCCACGGGCATGAACGCCGGG
>DASXVL010000063.1:0-1808 GCA_036504255.1 Armatimonadota bacterium
ACGCTTAATGACGTTGGCGACCGCCACCCTTGATCGCTATAGCGAGACCACGCAGCAGCCCAGACTCGTCTATCGAGAAGCCGATCACTTGGCCCGCATGATGGCCGCGCGGAAATCGTACGATCTCTCGTCCTTCGTCAAACGCATGCGCGAACGGTATCCGAAACCGACCGAATAGATGACTGCAGGTGATTCCCATGTCATGTCACAGATTGTTTCTCGTCGTGTTCAGCATGCTGATCCTCCTCGTTCTGCCCCTCTGGGCGAAGAACGAGACACCGGCCAGCGTCCCGAGCACCGATTCCGTGCCCTTCCTCGAGACATTTGCCGATGCGGCCTTGCATCCAGAGACCTGGGTCGTGACGCGCAAGAACGATTTTTCTGAATCTACGGTCGATGTGGTGGGGACGACCCCGGAGAATCGTCGCCTGCGCCTGCGCGCCGCGACGCTTGGAACACGGGAGACCACGGTCAAATATCATGGCGTGCGCACCTGCCAACCTGTCGTCGACCTGACTGCGCCGAGCGAGCTGGCGTTCGACCTGGATTGGAACCAGCAGAGCAATGGATGCTATCTCACCGCGGGAGTGCTGCTCTGCCCCACGGCGACCACCGGCAATCCGGAAGATGAACCGGCCTGGCTGAAAATTGAATACCTTGGCGTGCCACCGGGGCGGAATGGCCGGTGCCAAATCACGCTGAAACGCCAGGGGCGTCTCACCATACTATTCGCCGAGGGTTGGCCGGATCGCCGGCGTTCCGGGCGTACACTGGGCCTCCAACGCGTGCAAGTGGTCATGGATCGCACTTCACTGCAAGTGGAGGAAAACGGCACGGCGTTATACGCGACGTCCTGGTGCAACGCCGACCGCCGTGTATGTCCGCTCGATTGGACGCGCGCCTATGTCTACCTGCAACAGAGCAGCCACAGCAATTATCCGGCGCGCGAGGTCTTCTTTGATAATATTGGTATCAGGGGAAAATAACACAGCGCAATGTGCACATTCTTGTCAGCTTCGTTGAAGGAGTTCCCATTACCATTTTGTCAAGTCTGCGTTCGTATTATACATGGCAATTGGCACTTGTGTTCATTTTTATCGGAACCATGGCGGAGGCAGTGGAGATCGTCGATCTTCCGACGGTGCTTCCCCCAACCTATGATCTGACCTGGTCGGCGCGTCCTCTTTCAGCTTCGGTCGGATCGTTACTGATCGATCTGGAGAAGACGTCAGCGCGGGGGTGTCGCCTGTGGATCACCCCACGGCTGGTGCGTTATGAGCAAATGAGAGGCATGAACGCAATTGTTTTGAAACAGGCCCCCCTCACGTTGTCCTCGTCGCGGGAGGCGGTCTTCAGCATCAAACGCCGTCCTGGGGCGTTGGCCTGCTTATTGAACCATCGGCTGCTCTTCACGGCGCCGTTGCCGGACTCCCCGCAAGGAACGATCTCTATCGACAAAGTGCCTGTGGGCTGGCAGTTGGGGGAGGTGCGTTACCAGGCAATTGACCTCCCACGCTTTGGCGATGACTTCATGCGCCCAGAAGCGCTCAAGGAGTATGCATTGAGCTTGGGCGAGTGGCGACAGGATGATGTCTGGGAAACCGTTGCGTGCCAGGGGCGTTCTACTGAGAATCTTTCCTCCGTGGAAAAAAAGAGCCGGCTCAATCCCTGGTTGTTAAGCCTCTTCCCGGCGACCGACAAGACGACGAACGGGTTCTGGTTTATGTATACCGGTGTTGGACCGTCCTGGGTCGTCGCCAACCCGCTCCTCTTCCCCTGTTTTGCAGACCGCTACGCCGTGGAAGCAT
>DASXVL010000064.1:0-2268 GCA_036504255.1 Armatimonadota bacterium
GCACCCTGCGGCGTGGTCATCTCGATTGCGCCGATGCCCAGCGCGGCGACGAGCGGCGCATGGCCATGCAGCACGCCAAACGACCCAGCGACGCCGGGGGCGACGAGCGAGACTGCTTCACCTTGAAACAGTTTGCGATCGGCGGAAACCACCTCTACGTCAAAATGGGGGCTCGACATCAGGCTTTCCCCTTGCGCACATTCTCGATGACATCATCGATGCCGCCGACCATGTTAAAGGCCATCTCCGGCAGGTCGTCGTGCTTGCCTTCGATAATTTCGCGGAAGCCACGGATGGTTTCCGGAATGGTGACATATTTACCCGGGATACCGGTAAAGGTTTCCGCCACGAAGAACGGCTGCGAGAGGAAGCGCTCGATCTTACGCGCGCGGCCCACGGCCAGTTTGTCTTCGTCGGACAATTCGTCGATACCGAGAATGGCGATGATGTCCTGCAATTCGCGATAGCGCTGCAAGACCGCCTGCACTTCGCGCGCCACCCGGTAGTGCTCTTCTCCGACAATGAGCGGGTCGAGAATGCGCGAGGTGGAAGCTAACGGATCGACCGCCGGGTAAATACCACGGGCGGAAATGGCGCGCGACAACGAAGTGACCGCGTCCAAGTGCGTCATACTGGTGGCCGGAGCCGGGTCGGTAATATCGTCCGCCGGCACGTAAATAGCCTGCAGCGAAGTGATGGAGCCGCGTTTCGTGGAGGTAATGCGCTCCTGCAAGCGACCCATTTCCGACGCCAACGTCGGCTGATAGCCCACGGCGGACGGCATGCGTCCCAGCAGCGCCGACACCTCGGAACCTGCCTGCACGAAGCGGAACATGTTGTCGATGAAGAGCAACACGTCCTGGCCTTCCACGTCGCGGTAATACTCCGCCATCGTCAAGCCGGTCAGCGCCACGCGAAGGCGCGCGCCCGGCGGCTCATTCATCTGCCCGAAGACCAGCGCGGTGCGCTCCAACACGCCCGACTCGGTCATTTCGCGGTAAAGGTCGTTCCCTTCGCGGGAGCGCTCACCGACGCCGCAGAAGACGGAGGTGCCGCCGTGCTCGGTGGCGATATTACGAATCAACTCTTGCAGCAACACGGTCTTGCCGACGCCCGCGCCGCCAAACAAGCCGACCTTACCACCTTTGGGATAGGGCGCGAGCAAGTCCACGACTTTGAAGCCGGTCTCGAAAATTTCCGCCACCACGCCCTGCTCTTCAAAAGACGGGGGATCGCGATGAATCGGCCAGGTCTCTTTCACCTCGACCGGCCCTTTGCTATCGAGCGCCTGCCCGAGCACATTGAAGAGTCGGCCTTTGCAGGCGTCGCCCACCGGCGCTTGAATCGGCGCGCCCGAGGCGCGCACCGGCAGGTTACGGCGCAGGCCATCCGTCGCGGACATGGCGACGCAGCGCACCTGATCGTTGCCCAGGTGCTGCGCGACCTCGACGATGATGTTGCGCTTATTAAATTCATCCTGCACTTCCAAGGCATCGTAGATCTCCGGCAATTGCCCGGCGGGGAAGCGCACGTCCACCACCGGCCCAATGATCTGCACAATCGCGCCCATCACACCGGCGGTACTCTTCTGCTCATTAATATTGGTAGGCATGGTCAATCTCGTTTCCGATACAACGCGTGGGAAGCTTTGACGTTCCCGCAACACTGATTTCATTGGGAGCCACCGCGACTGTCGCGGAGGACATAGCTATCGTATACCGCTGTGTCGCCTTGTCCCCACATCATTAAGTCCCCTCTCCTCGGGGAGAGGGGTTGGGGTGAGGGTCGATTTCAGCACAATTGATCTTATATACGCAAAAAGCCCAGGGCTTCATAGGTGGCCCGCAGCGTAGGTTCGGCCAGCTTTTGCGCTTTTTCGGCGCCTTGCCGTAGCAGTTGGCGCAGGTAGTCCTCGTTCTTCATCAATTCCTGATAGCGCGTTTGGAAGGGGCGCAGCGCCTCGATCACCACCTCGGTGACCGCCTCTTTCAACGCGGCGTTGCCGGAATCGGCAAAGCGCGCGGCCACGGTTTCCGGCGCTTCATCCGTCAGCGCCCCGTAAATCGTCAGCAAGTTCGCCACGCCGGGACGGGTATCGGGTTCATAGGTGATACCTTGAATGGAATCCATCACCGCGCGCTTGAGCTTTTTGCGGATCGTCTCCGGCTCATCGAGCATGGAAATATAGTTTCCGGCATTCGGGTCGGACTTGGACATCTTCGTCGTCGGGTCCTGCAGACTCATCACGCGCGCGCCCACTGTCCCGAT
>DASXVL010000065.1:0-4216 GCA_036504255.1 Armatimonadota bacterium
CAGAGTTTCATTGTTCGTCCTTTCTCCGGTCACCTCAGGCGACCGGAATGCCTGGGAACAGCGTGACACGTTTACATGAACCGCCGTCCCTCCGTCTGTTATCCGGGCGAATGCATACGACTACCGCCAAGCCTTGCACACGCATGATGTACCTATAGGAACTTCTAATATTCCTATAGGTACGCTATTATACGTCACAATAGAAGGCGATGACAACGCATGAAGATTTTGCTGACTGGTTGCAGGCCGAACTCCGCAGTCGCGGGTGGGATCAAGCGGAACTCGCGCGCCGCAGCCGGGTGACGCACGCCCAGATCTCCCGCCTGCTCGCCGGCGACCGCCGCCCCGGACCCACGGCCTGCCGGGCCATCGCCCGCGCCTTCCATCTCCCCCCGGACGAGGTCTTTCGCCGGGCGGGCCTGCTCCCGAAAGCCCCGGACGCACTTGCTGGCAGTGAGGAACTGCTCCAACTGTATCGCGAGTTGCCCCCCGATGACCGCACCCGCCTCCTCGTCATCGCCCGCTCACTCCGTGAGCTGCTCGAACACACGTAATGCCCACCGTGCCGCCATGACCGGGTGGGACGGTGGGTAACAGACTCGTCTTTGCTCCTGGGAATTCACTCACCGCTTCGCGACACCGTGCGGAAGATACAGGCGAAACTGACGATTCTTCCCCCGCAAATGCAGCACCTGATACGTCACGTGATCGCCCGACGCGCGTTGGCCGATCCAGGGCGGTAACGCGTCGATGAGTCCGTCCGAATCGTCGACGAGGGTATAGACCGAGGGGCCATCGCCCGCTTGTAGGATGAGCACTCCGCCATACGGCTGCATCGTGAATGCGTCGAGCGGCTCTGTCGCGCCCGTCGCCAGATGTACTTCCCGCAGCGATCGTTCGATTTCATCGAGTAGTCCGGGCGGCGCCCCCTGCGCGTTACGCAGACACCGCAGGTCCGCCAGTGTGTAGATAAGAAACATGGTTAGGCACTCTCCTCCGCGACTTCTGCGTCATAATTCATCCGCGCCGTCTCGAACAACTCGTCGAATGCCATCCCCGTGTGACGGCACAGGTGCATGAGGTCTGCAAGCAAGTCAGATACGTCTTCCGGCTCAATCGCGTCAGGGGAGGCCATAGGGTTCCCACACGACGCTGGCGTACGGCTAAAGTCGCGCGTGACCTGTGCCGCCCAGTGCGCGCGTTCATTATTCGTTGGTTCAGGCATCACCACTCATTCCTTTCTCACAGACAGCCCGTCAATACGGAGCACTCAGCCATTAAGCATGCCAGTGTGCGGCATGCGTGTGGCCAGGTGGCGGCACGCATGACCTCACGTCGCTTTCACCGTCTTGCCCATCGCCACGTGGAACCAGTGATTCGCGGCCCAGGAACCGACTCGGATAGCGGCCGTCATCAGAGCGGTAGAGGGCGGCGATACGCCCAGCTGTGCGCACGATCTCATCATCCCAGCACGCGGTGTCCTCAATATATGCTAACCGCAGTCGTGGCGTCATGGTCATTCCTTCCTCCGGCGGTCGCGTCAGACGTTGCCGTCACCGCGACCTTCACGGTGTGGTGGTGCGGGTGATACCGTAGCAGCCCCGACGCCGTCTGTGCTGGGCGTGCCTATGCGGTGCATCTTCATGCCGCCCCGCGATGGAAATAGGAGAGAATCTCCTCCCGATACGCGACAGGCAGGTGTTCGTTATGCGCAGCTGCACATAAAGAAAATTATGTGCAGTAAACCATTATGTGTAGTTCCGGTGTGCCCCCCGATCACTTGTCGGGTTTTCGGGGGGCATTCCTGTGCATAATACTGCGGGCATCTCATCGAATTCGCCGATGCCGCGCAACAATAGGGGTAGAGCGAGCCTCGGCAGGCCGCTCCATTCTTGACCGCCAGCTCGACTGGCAGAAAGGACCCCTATATGTTGGATGACCACTTTAGCAGTGCCCGCGCACGGCACAAACTCCGAGTGGGGCCACTCGGTCCGCTGATGGATGGATTCGCGCAACACTTGCATGAGCAAGGGTATACACGGGCGTCCGCACGCGCCGTCTTGGGGCATGTCGCGCATTGGAGTCGATATGCGCTGTGGAGCGGGAAGCTAACGCCGACCGAGATGACGCCGGCATTGGCCACGCAATTTCTCAACGAACACCTGCCGTCCTGCTCGTGTGAACAGATTAATGCCGGCAAATACCATCTGGCAGGATCGGCCCTTACGCTGATGATGGCATACTTAACGATATTAGGGTACTTAAAACCCGCTCCATCACCGCCATCTCCCTGGCCAGAAGGGATCGCCACCCTCCTCGGCCGCTATGACGCCTATTTACGCGATTTGCACGGGTTAGCGGACGGTACACGGGCCATCCACCGCTGCCGGGTGGTTCACTTCCTCCTGTGGTGGCGCGCGCAACACGATGCCCGTGCGTTATCCACACTCACCGCCCAGGATCTCTTGACCTACCAACAGACGAACCTGGCGGAACGACATTCGGTCGCTTGGCACAAAACTGATTCTGGCTGCCTCCGGATGTTCCTCCGGTTTCTCCGATGGGAGCGTCTCCTCGCCGAAGATCTCACCCCCGACGTCTATACGGTCATCCAATGGTCGTTAGCGAGCCTTCCGCAGTATATCTCCTTTGAGGAGATCAGCCGCTTGCTGGGCATGCCGGACACGGAGCGTGCTGTCGGGAAGCGCGATCTGGCCATCCTGACGTTGTGTTGCTTACTCGGCCTGCGTGCGGGGGAGGTCGTCGCTCTCACGCTCGATGACATTGATTGGCCACAGGGGCAGCTCCGGATCACCGACCGGAAGACACGCCGTGAGCGTATCGTGCCGCTCATCCCCGAAGTGGCACGGGTCCTGGCCGATTACATTCAGTCAGGTCGCCCGCCGCATGCGTCGCGGCAGGTGTTTCTCAGCGTGCGAGCTCCCATCGGCCCCTTTACCGAGGGAAGCAGCCTGTGGGGGATGGTGCGTAAATATCTGGTGCAGGCGGGGATCGCGTCGACCAAACGCGGGCCGCATGTCCTCCGGCATAGTCTGGCCACCCACTTGCTCAATCATGGCGTCTCGATCAAAGAGATTGCCGATCTCCTCGGGCATGCCAAGATCAACACGACGGCGATCTATGCCAAGGTCCACATCAGCCGCTTACAAGACGTAGCCTTGCCCTTCCCCGGCCAGGCATCAGGAGGTGTAGCATGACGACAGCGACGATTCCCCCGTTCACCGGTCCATGGGCCGAGTCACTGACCCAATATGCCGCACTCATGCTCGGTCTCGGCAGAGACTTTCGCATGGAACTCGGGCTGCTGCGCGCGTTTGATCGCTTTGTCATCGCCCACGCGCACACAGGGCCGCTCACCCAGACGCTGGTACTGGACTTCGTGTATGCGCCGCCTGCCTGCACGACCGAACAGACGCAGAAGCGCCATCGGGTGATACGGCGCTTCGCGCAGTATCTGCGGTGTATTGATCCGGCCACCGAAGTGCCGGCGGTGCTGGAGCCCAGTCGGCAGCCCGCCCATCGCCTTCCGCATATCTATACCGACGAGGAAATCCGACGCCTGCTGGTGGCCACGCAGCAGTTAACGCCATACGACGAGCTCTATCCATACACATTTTCTACCGTGTTGGGGTTGTTGTACTCTACGGGGATGCGTGACGGCGAAGTACTGTCCTTAGATACCGATGCCATCGATTTGACGACGGGGCTGCTACACATCCGTTGCACCAAGTTTCGGAAATCCCGCTTCGTGCCCGTGCATGCGACCACCTTGGACGTGCTGCGGGACTATGACCGGCGGCGCCGGGCGCGCTTCGTCCAACCCAGTAGTCCGGCGTTCTTTGTCAATGCGAAGGGAGGACGACTCCACTATCGCACGTTGAGTGAAGTCTTCTTGCGGTTGACCCGTGCCACGGGCATCCGCGCCCCCCACGGGGACGGCCCGCGTCTCCATGACATGCGGCACACCTTCGCGGTCCGACGCGTACAGGCCTGGTATGATGCCGGCGAGGATGTCCAGCAATGGTTGCCGGTGCTGGCGACGTACCTGGGGCATCTCGGATAATCGAGTAGGCGGGGCCGTCACCGACCCCACCTCTCACACCACCGGACATGCGGGTCCGCATCCGGCGGTTCAACAGGTGTTGAGTGACTGGTACCTTTCCAGAAGACTTTTCAGGCCTAACTGGGCGAGTTT
>DASXVL010000066.1:0-2967 GCA_036504255.1 Armatimonadota bacterium
GGTCCGCGCCCCCACCAGCACCGTGCGCGACCCGAGAGTCAACTGCACATCGGCCTCGTCCGTCTGCGTGACGCGCAGCGTGCGCGTCTCCGCCGTCCAGGTGACCGTCGCCCCGAACTGCTCGGCAATGACGCGTACCGGCACGAAGGTACGGCCGTTGCGGATCTCCGGTGGCACCTCCGAAGGCAGTGACGTATAAATGGCCGGCTTTACCGGCTGGGACACCGCCATAGCCATGAGCGCTCCGGTCAACACCGCCCCTGTAATGAAACGCATCTGTGTCTCTCCCTTACACACTGTGCCCTCGCGTCGCGCAGGTACACCCGCCCGATGTGCGGTGTCGAACACGGCGTGAGTTGTTGTCTAGCCCACGGCAATAAGTGCGGGCATGAAGTCCCACAGGCAGCGACTACGTGCATCCCCTGGGACTGACAGCATTGCGCAATGAGCCGTGTGCAGCCACGACAGGCTACACGCCCTCTTCGCGAGCCTCCCAGCGACGGATGAGACTAACACCCCAGCCCGATCTGGCCTGCGCATTGGTGTCAGCCGAGCGGACGTAGCCCGGTGTGGCAGTCCCGCACCGTGTGCCACGGGTTGCACGATGGCATAACCCCGTATCGACGCCGTCAGTCCCTGGGATGGTTGAAAATTGTTTCATGGCCTTTGCCGCGCTCACAAAAAGGTGCCCACTCACGTGCCGCGAATGAGTACGGTAGCTTTGGAGGAGGACAGCGATGAGCGAGATCGAGGCGAAGGTTGAGGAGTTGCTCGGACGGATGACGCTGGAGGAGAAGGTGGGACAGTTGGTGCAGTTGCCCACCTGGCACCCGTCGTTTCCTGAGCGGGTGCGCGCGGGAGGGCTCGGGTCGGGTATTCTGGCGAGCAGCGCCTACGCGGGCAATGACCGGCAGGAGCGCCTGCTGGTGGCGCAGACGAACGCATTGCAGCGCGTCGCGGTGGAGGAATCGCGCCTCGGCATCCCGCTCATCTTCGGGCGCGATGTCATCCACGGGCACCGCGCCGTCGCGCCCATTCCGCTCGCGCAGGCCGCCTCCTGGGCGCCGGAGTTAGTGCGCGCCGCCGCCGAAGTGGCCGCGCGCGAGGCCGCCGCCGAGGGCATCCACTGGACCTTCACCCCCATGCTCGACATCGCGCGCGACCCGCGCTGGGGGCGTATCGCCGAGGGGTTTGGCGAAGACCCCTTCCTCGCCGCGGCCATGGCGCGCGCCTCCGTGCAGGGCTACCAGGGTGACGACCCGTCGCACCCCGAGCGCATTGCCGCCTGCGCGAAACACTTCGTCGGCTACGGCGCGGCGGAGGGCGGGCGCGACTACAACACCACCGAAATCGGCGAGAACACGCTGCGCAATATCTACCTCCCGCCCTTCCAGGCGGCGGTGGAGGCCGGGCTGCTCACCGTTATGTCTGCCTTCAACGAGATCAGCGGCACGCCGATCACCGCCAACCGCGCGCTGCTCACCGACATATTGCGCACCGCCTGGGGCTTTGACGGCTTCGTGGTGAGCGACTGGAACGCGGTGACGGAGCTGGTGCAGCACCGCGTGGCGGCGGACAATGCGCAGGCCGCCGCCATGGCGCTCACCGCCGGGGTCGATCTGGACATGTGCTCGCTGTCCTACGACAGCCATCTGGCGGCGCTCGTGCGCGCGGGCACGCTGTCCGAGGCTGTCCTGGACGAGGGCGTGCGCCGCGTGCTGCGCGTCAAATTCCGCCTCGGCCTCTTTGAGCGCCCATACACCGACCCCGCGCTGGCGGAGACGGTCATGCTGCGCCCCGACCACCGCGCTGCCGCGCGCAAGTTCGCCGGGCAGTCCATGGTACTGCTGAAAAACGCCGACGGCCGCCTGCCCTTGCCGAAAACCGGCCTCACCCTCGGCCTCTTCGGCCAACTCGCCGCCGACCCCGCGCCGTTGCTCGGCACCTGGACGCTCGATGGCGAGCCCGGCGACGTCACCAGCATCAGCGACGCCGTGCAGGCCAAACTCGGCGCGGACACCACGCTGCTCACCGCGAGCTACCCCGACGAAATCTTAAGTAAGGCGCGCCGCGTCGATGTCGCCGTGATGGTCATCGGCGAGACGCCGGAGCGTACCGGGGAAGACAGCAGTCTCACCACCATCGACCTGCCGGTAGGACAACTCGAACTGCTGCAGGCGCTGCACGCCCTGCGCGTGCCGCTGGTGGTGGTAGTGCTTACCGGCCGTCCGCTGGCGTTGGGCTGGCTGCACGAACATGCCGACGCCGTGCTCCTCGCCTGGCACCCCGGCATCGCCGGCGGCGCGGCGGTGGCCGATCTGCTCTTCGGTGATGAAACCCCGAGCGGCAAACTGCCCGTCACCTTCCCGCGCAACGCCGGGCAGGTCCCCATCTACTATAACTATAAGGACACCGGCCGCCCCCTGCCGCGCGACGACCGCCGCTGCACGCGCTACCAGGACAGCCCGGACACCCCGCTCTACCCCTTCGGCTACGGCCTCAGCTACACCAGCTTCGCCTACCACGACCTGCGCCTCAACTCGCGCGACATCACGACGGGTGGCAGTGTGACAATCCAGGTCACCGTGTCCAATATCGGCGACTGTCCCGGTGAGGAAGTGGTACAGCTCTACCTGCGTGACGACGTCGCCAGCGTCACCCGACCCGTGAAAGAGCTCAAAGGCTTCGCGCGCGTCGCCCTCGCCCCTGGCGCGGACGAGACCGTTACCTTCATGCTGGGACCGGCTGAACTGTCCTACTACAACAACGATAACCAGCGTGTCGTCGACCCCGGAACCTTCACCCTCTGGGTCGGCGGCAACTCGAACGCCGAATTATCGGGAACATTCAAGGTGACAGGGTAGGGGATGATTCACAGCGGGGGACAGGCAGCCTGGGTTGTCCTGCCCGGGGAGAGCACCGGAAACTCTTTCCAGAGGCGGTGGGGCGCCAGCACTGTTTGGAAGG
>DASXVL010000067.1:0-11031 GCA_036504255.1 Armatimonadota bacterium
GACGAGGGTGAGGCGGTTGAGGTCCTGGTTGAAGGGCAGGTAGGGCAGCATGGCGCGCGCGCTGCGCTTGTCAGCGGCCGCGCCGGGCACGATGAAGGGGTAGCGCGTGCTTTCGATGTCCACCTTGCGGCCGGTCACCGCGAGAATTTTGTGGCCGTTCTCCGCCGTCGCCTTGCCCGTCACGTCGATGGTGATGGTACCCAGGTCGCCGTCAAAGCCCATCGCCTTCAGGAAGGCGTAGGCCATAATCAGATGGCCGTTCCACCCCGGATGCACGCCGTCCGTGCCGCAGACGTCCGCGTCTTCGCCGAGCGCGGCCTTCGTCTTCGCCATGGCGTCCATCATGGTGTCGTGCAGATTCGCATAGGGCATGCCCTGCGCGTCGGCAGTCGCTTTCGCGAGTTCGCCCAGCTTGCCCAGCGTCTCGTTGTACACCGCCGGGGGCGTGCCGCCATTGCGGAAGTATTTCGCGTTGGAATCGACCGCGCCCGGCGACCCGACGAGCACCGTCGCGCCGGCGGCTTTGAAATTGGTCACAATGGCGAGCAGCGGGTCTTGAAACGCCTTGCCGGTTTCCGGGGTGAAGGCACGGTAGCCGCCGTCGTTCATGCCGAAGCAAAGCGTAACCAGCGTCGGGTGGAAGGGTAGCGCGTCGTTTGCCATGCGGCGTGCAAACATGACGGTGCGGTCGCCACCCCAGCCGAACTGCATGGCGTGCGCGTCGAGTTGCGGTACACACGCGGTGAGATACGCCTCGATAAAGCGCGAATAGATCTTCTGCTCGGTGATGGAATCGCCGACAATGGCGACGCGCGCCCCCGGCGTCACCAGCAGCTTGCCGCCCTGCGCCCAGGCGCCCGCGACGCCGAGACAGAGAAGCAGCAACACGAGAGAGAATCGTTGTAGACGTTGCATGAGTAAGAACCTTTCATGTGGAGAGTGTGATGTTGTCATTCCACATCCGGCGGGCGATACCTGCAGGGAAAGGGCAACGCTGTATTGTGTGGCTCGTGCCGAGCGCCCTGCCGCCTGATCGAAAGGCTATTATTTCGACAAGGACTCTTCGCTTGCGGGGCGAAGATAGCGGTTGTTGATTGTACAGGGAGGTCGGCATGGCATCTCGCTTTTCCCCCCGCATTCTGGGCGCGCTGTGGCTGTTTGGCGTGGCGTCACTGGCTTGGGCCGCGCCGCCGTTGGACCTGTCACACGAGACGGATATCCCCCGCCTCGTACAACTGCTGGGCAGCGAGGATAATCAGACAAGCTTTCAGGCGGCCATTCGGCTGCGCGAGTTGCGCGGTCCACAACTCGTCGCGCCTATTGTGGCGCTGCTGGCGGACCCTAAGGCGGCCGTGCGCGCCAACGTAGTGTGGGGGATCGGTCTCATCTTCCACTTTTATGTGCCGCAAGACCCCCGTCTGACGCGCGCCGTGCTGCCGTTGCTGCACGACCCCGATGCTGCCGTGCTCCGCAATACCGTGTCCGCGCTCTGGCAGCTTGCCGACCTGCAGGCCCTAGAGCCCTTGCGACAACTGGCGGGTGAGACTACGAATCCGCTACGGCGTGACGCCCTCGGGGCCCTCGGGAGTTTCCACGACCCGCGCGCCATCGCCGTGCTCGCCGCAGCCCTCCGCGACCCCGACGCGCAAATCCGCTCCAGCGCGCTCCGCTCGCTGAGTATGATCCACCATCCGCTGGCCACCGCCGCGCTGGCCGACCGGTTGCAGGAGATCGCCGCCACGGAGGACGTGACGGCGCTGGCTGATTATGTCCCCGACCCCCGTATTTATATAGGATTAGGCAACGAAGCGCGCGACATGGCCAGGGAGCTTGCAAATAGTCGTGACACGCCGGCGCTGCTCACCACGTCGTTGTTCACCGCGACGCGCCCCGCCGCGCGGGCCGTGGGTGCGCTGCTGCTCGCCTGGCAGCATGACCTGCGCGCCGTGGAGCCGCTCGTCCTCCTACTACATGACCCCGATGACTCGGTGCGTTGGGCGGCGGCGCACGCGCTGGCCAACGTGGGCGATGTGCGCGCACTCGACCCGCTGCTCGCTGCGCTGGCGACGGATACCCCGCACGTACAGGCGGCGGTCGCCGGGGCGCTCGGGGCCATCGGCGACCGCCGGGCGTGCGATCCGCTGGCGCACCTGCTTGCCACGCCGGACGATGCCCTGCGCGGCGCGGTAGGGCTGGCGTTGGCGCGCCTGGGCGACGGGCGCGCGTTTGACGCGGTGCTGCCGCTATTGCAACACGCCGATCCGCACCGGCGCGCCCAGGCGGCGGCGATGCTCGGTCTGCTTGGCGATGCCCGCGCGCTGGAGGCGCTGGCAACGACGGTCAACGACCCCTACAACGTAGTGCGCGTGCAGGGCATTCGTGCGCTCGGGCATCTGCGCGACCCCCGCGCCACCGTGCTGTTGCTGAATGCCATGCAGCAGGCCCAACTCGGCAAACCCCTTGTGGAGGAAAAGTACGGTGATCAAGCGGAAATTCTCAACTGCCAGGGCAATCTGCGCGAACCGCGCGTGGAAGCGGTGCAGGCGTTAGGGGAAGGGCATGACCCCCGCGCCTTCGAATCGCTACTGGCGGCCATGACATCATTCAATGGGAATGAAGATCTCAGCGAAACCGTCCCGCAGGCGCTGGCGCACTATACCGATCCGCGCGTGTTAGCGGCGCTGACCAAAGATGTGCATGATGGGGCTTTCGTGTCGCTGCCCCTGCTGCTGGACCGTGGCGCGAATGGCATATACGCTCTGCAACAACTGCTGTTCGATCCCACTTTTACCTCTCGCATGAACTACATGTCGTATATCGGCGCGCTGCGCGGCGAAACGTTGACCATGTTCATGGACGATCCGCGCATGCTGGAGGCCTTGCTCGGGATGTTGAAGCGCGGCGATGAGTCGGTGCTCAATCTGCTCGCCGAGCTCAAAGATCCGGAGACGGTGGACGTATTGCTCGACGTGGCGCAGCGCAGAAGCGGGTACCAGCAAGAGAGGGCGA
This sequence comes from Armatimonadota bacterium, assembly GCA_036504255.1. Lineage (GTDB taxonomy): Bacteria > Armatimonadota > Hebobacteria > CAIYQO01 > CAIYQO01 > DASXVL01. The sequence continues at coordinate 3,010 of DASXVL010000067.1, forward strand.
TCGACATCATCCTGGTGATCCAACGCGCGCATCCTGACGAGGTGAACCGCGCGCAAGTGATACGCGTGCTCACGGAGATCGCCAAAACCGCGCCACCCGACGGCGCTTTGCCGGCACAGAGCGCGCTGCTGTGCCTGGGGCAACGCGAAGCCATCCCCGCGCTACTGGCCGCGCTCCACGCGCCGCAACTCCCACGCCGCCGCGCCGCCCTCTCCGCGCTGCGTGATGCCGAGGATCCGGAAATTGTGGAGGCCGTGCTGGCTGCCCTGCATGACCCCGAGCCGTCGCGACGCCAACTCGCCGTTTTCTTCCTGGGAGCCACCAAGAGCCCACGCATTCGGCAGGCGCTGTTGGCCTATCTCTGGGATGCCGACTTTGAAACGCGGCGCAGTGCCGTGCTGTCAATCCTGTCCACCCCCGACCCTGACACCCTCGCCACGCTGCTGGGTTGGTTGACGGTGGCGAATGAGGCGGACCGGCGCATGCTGTCCGAAGGCCTCGCCCGTTGGCAATCTCCAGAGGCCGTCGGCGTGCTCTGCGGCCTGCTGCACGACCCGGCGTTGACCGCGTCGGATGCGTATAGTCCCTGCCCGCGCATCCAGGCCGCGCGCTCTCTGGCGGCGCTGGGCGACGTGCGGGCGGTCGAGCCGTTGATCGCCGCGCTGGACGACGGTCCGCTCGTCTGCCGCCAGGCCATGGCCGAGGCGCTCGGGCACTTGAAAGACCGCCGCGCCGTACCGCCGCTCATCACCGCGCTGGAACGCTTCTCCGGCGACGCCCGCCACACCGCCGCCGTCGCCCTCACTACCCTCACCGGGCAAACGCTGGGCGATGACCCGGCCAAATGGCGTGCTTGGTGGCAGCAGGCGGCGGACAGGTGATAGCTAAAGGCTATTATCTTAACAAGGACTCTTCGCTTGCGGGGCGAAGATAGCGGTTGTTGATTGTACAGGGAGGTCGGCATGGCATCTCGCTTTTCCCCCCGCATTCTGGGCGCGCTGTGGCTGTTCGGCGTGGCGTCACTAGCTTGGGCCGCGCCGCCGTTGGACCTGTCGCACGAGATGGATATCCCCCGCCTCGTGCAACTGCTGGTCAACGGCGATGACTGGCCAAGATCGCAGGCGGCCGAGCGGCTCCACGAGTTGCGCGGACCCCAGCTCGTCGAACCCGTGTTGGCGCTGTTGACAGACCCCAAGGCGACCGTGCGCGCCAACGTGGCACAGGGGATCGGTACCATTTTTCAGCATGCCGTGCCGCAGGACCCCCGCCTGGCGCGCGCCCTACTGCCGTTGCTGCATGACCCCGATGCCCTGGTCTGCGCAAAGGCCGTGTACGCGTTGGGACAACTCGCTGATCCGCTGGCCTTCGAACCTCTGCGGCAACTGGCAGGCGAGACCGCCAATCCGCTCCGCCGTGACGCGCTCGGCGCCCTCAGGGAGTTCCAAGACCCGCGCGCCATCGCCGTACTCGCCGCCGCGCTGCGCGACCAGGACGCAGCCATCCGTGTTACGGCGCTGTGCTCATTAAGCATGATTGCTCATCCGCTGACCGCCAACGCGCTGACCGACCGACTGCAGGAGAGCATTACCGCGGAGGACGTGACGGCGCTGGTCGATTTCCCCCCCGACCCGGTCAGCAGTTTTGGCTTGCATAGTGGCGTGCGCGAGATGGCTCGGCTGCTGGCAGATCGCAGCGACACCTCGGCGCTGTGCGCCACGCCACTGCTTCTTTCACCACGGCCCGCCGCACGGGCGCTGGGGGCGCTGCTGCTCTCCTGGAAGCACGATCTGCGTGCCGTGGATAGCATCACCCTGCTGTTGCACGACCCCGATGAATCCGTCCGCTGGGCAGCGGCGCGCGCGTTGGCCGCCATCGGCGACGTGCGCGCGCTGGACCCGCTGCTGGCCACGCTGGCGAACGATACCCCGCACGTGCAGGCGGCGGCCGCACGGGCACTCGGGGCCATTGGCGATCGCCGGGCGTGTGAACCGCTGGCGCACCTACTTGCTACGCCGGACGATTCCCTGCGCGGCGCGGTGGTGTTGGCATTAGGGCGGCTGGGCGATGGGCGCGCGTTTGACGCGTTGCTGCCGCAGTTGCATGCCACCGATCCCCGCCAGCGTGCCCAGGCGGTGGAGGCGTTCGGTCGTCTCAGTGATGAGCGGGCGCTGGATGCGCTGGCGGTCACGCTTGACGACCCCTACAACGTGGTCCGCGTGCAGGGCATTCGTGCGCTCGGGCATCTGCACGCCCCGCGCGCCGTCGAACTGTTGGTGAACGCCATGACGCAGGCCACACTCGGCAAGCCTCTTCCCGCGTCCCAATATGGCGATCACGCGGAAATACTCAACAGCAATTACAATATCAGCGAACCGCGCGTGGAGGCGGTGCAGGCGTTGGGCGCAGGGCATGATCCGCGTGCGTTCGAACCGCTGCTGTCTGCCATGCTCACGCTCCAGACGGCACGCTCGTCCGATCTCGGTGCGGCCGTTCTGAAGGCGCTGGCACCGTATACCGATGCACGCGTGTTGCAGGCGCTGATACAGCGGACGCATGATGGCTCCTCCATCGCGCCCGCCCTGCTCAAGGAACGTGGACCGAATGGCATTTATGCCTTGCAACAGCTACTGTTTGACCCTACCTTCACATTGCGCGGGAACTACATGAGGATCATCAGCGAGCTGCGCGGTGAGGCGCTGACCATGTTTATGGACGACCCGCGCATGCTGGAGACCTTGCTCGGACTGGTCACGACCGGCGATGGGGATATCCGCGCCTCGGTGATCAGCCTGCTCGCCGAACTCAAGGACCCGGAGTCGCTGGAGGGGTTGTACCACGCAGCGCGCCGGCCGGACCCGAGCTATAACTCCCTGCAATCGTCGGCGATCCACGCCATCCTGGCGATTCAACGCGCGCATCCGGAGGCGGTGGACGTGGAGGAGGTGCGGCGCGTCCTCCTGGAAATCGCCCAGACCGCGCCACCCTTCTCCCTACTGGCAGTGCACAGCGCGCTGGTGCGCCTGGGGGAACGCGCGGCCATCGCCCCGCTGCTGGCCACACTCAGGTCTCCGGACCCTGTGCTCAGCCGCTTCGCGCTCTTTGCGGTGCGCGATATCGAAGAACCAGCGGTGGTGGAGGCCGCACTTGCTGCCCTACATGACCCCGACCCGCAGGTGCGCAACAACGCCGCCTTTAACCTGGCTGGTTCCGAAGTCCCGCGTATTCGGCAGGCGATGCTGGCGTGCCTCTGGGATACTGACTCGGGCACGCGATTCTATGCCTTGCTGGGTATGCCCGCCAATCCCGAAACATTCGCCACGCTGTTGGGCTGGATGGCCGTGGCGAGCGAGCACGACCGGCGTATGCTTGCCGAGCCCCTCTCACACTGGCAATCTCCGGAAGCCGTCGGGGTGCTCTGCGGCCTGCTGCACGACCCGATGTTGCCCCTGGCGACGCCGGCATCCCCACTCGCCTGCCCGCGCATCCAGGCCGCGCAATCGCTGGCGGCGCTGGGCGACGTGCGGGCGGTCGAGCCGTTGATTGCCGCGCTGGACGACGGTCCGCTGGCCTGCCGTCAGGCCATGGCCGAGGCGCTCGGGCGCTTGAAAGACCGCCGGGCGGTGCCGCCGCTCATCACCGCGCTGGAACGCTTCTCCGGCGACGCCCGCCACACCGCCGCCGTCGCCCTCACCACCCTCACCGGGCAAACGCTGGGCGATGACCCGGCCAAATGGCGTGCTTGGTGGCAGCAAGCGGTGGCCAAGTAGCTGGGCAGCCCCTGGAGAAGAAGCGGGGCGTTGTGCGCGTGCTGCGCCACATGGGACGATTTGAACGCATGATGCGGGGCGATCACGTGAAGACTCTAGGGGGAGGATGAGGCATGGAGAAGATGACCGTGACGCCGGACATGACGGTGGGGGCGGTGGTGGCGGAATTCCCGGCAACATTACAGATGTTTGAGTCGTTGGGGATTGATTACTGCTGCGGTGGCAAACGCACACTCGCCGATGCCGCGCAGGCGACGCAGATGCCGGTGGAGGCGCTGCTCGCGGTGTTGCGCACCACCATCGCACAATCCCGGCAAACGCCCGCGGTCGCGCGTGAGTGGCAGGACGCGCCGCTTGATGAACTGCTGGACCACATTCTCACCGTGCATCACGCCTTTATGCGCCATGAATTGCCGCGCATCACCCAGTTAATGGAGCGCGTTGCGCGCTCGCATGGCGAAAAACATGGCGCGACGCTAACGCCGTTGGCGGAAACCTATCAGGCATTGCGCAGCGAACTCGAAGCGCACCTCACCGAGGAGGAAGAGCGGATATTTCCCATGATTCGCCGGGTGTTGACCGGCACGGTGGATGCGGAGATTATCCAAGCGGTGAGCACGTTGGAGCATGAACACGAGAGCGCCGGGGTGGCCTTGGCGCGCCTGCGCACACTCACCCAAGACTACCAGGCCCCCACGGGCGCCTGTACGACGTATTGTGCCCTGTATGATGCGCTGCAGGCGCTGGAGCGCGATTTACACCAGCACATCCACCTGGAGAACAACATCCTCTTTCAGCGGACGCGCCAACTCGTGGCGTCAAAGCAGGAAGCCGCGTAACGATGCTGCTCGGCGCGCAGACGGTGAGGAGATTGCTGGGCTGATCCCAAGCGAGGGTCAGCCCAGCAGACGTAGCACAGTGCGTAAGGGTCAAATAGCGCCCGTCATACGCCGATTCCCTACAACCCGTACTTGCTGAAGAATGCGTCAATCTCCGACGGGCTGGGGTTGCGGTCGGTGAGCATGACGGCAAAACCCGCCGCACTGCCGACTTGTTCGACCAGCGAATCAAAGGACGCCATGCTCGTCCACAGTTGTACCAGCTTGCCGGCATCGCGAATCTTGCGGTAGACCTGCGGCCAGTGCTCATAGCTCGGCGCGCCGTCGCCGGGCACCCACTGCACGCCTTTCAGCGAGGGGATTTCCAGCAGCGAGTCGAGGTGCGGTAATTGCCCCGCGCCGTCGAGATGATAGAAGGCGTTGCCCAGCCGGTCACTGGTGGCGGCGAGCTCCGGCTTGACGAACTCGTCGAACATCTCCGGGCCGATCATGTAGGCGAAGTCGCACTGCAGGATGTAGTACGGCGTTTCCGAGTAGAGCGAGGTCCACGCCGAGTAGCCGGGGTTGACCGGCTGCAATACGGCGTTGAAGGCGTCATAATACTGCCACCAGACGTGGTGCGCTTCCCAGGTGAGGCGCTTCACTTCGTCCGGGTCATCGTACAGATCGAAGAGCAGCTCTTCGCTCGGGCGAAAGGTGGAGAGGATGTCCAGATTACCCCCGAGGTCGGTCATGGCGGTGAGCACTTGCCCCTGCCAGCGCTCCAACGCGGCATGATTGATCGCCTGCATGCGCTGATACCAGATGTTGTCGCCGTCGAAGGCAAAGTGAATATCGCCGATGCCCTGCTTTTGCCGCGGGTGGAACCAGACCGTGTTATCGCCCGGCGTCGCCTCCGCGCCCATGAAGGCGGCGATCACGCCGGGGCCGAAATCGGGCCAGAAGCCGGGGAAGGCGTCACCCAGATAATGCTGTGAGGCGAGGCTATAGTCCACGTAGTCGACGATCGCCTCGGGCGTCACCGCCAGATCGTAGGACGTGGTGTCTCTAGACACGCGTGGCAAGGCGGGCGCGGCGCGCCCCGGATCGCGCGGCGCGGTCAGTTGTACCAGCGGGCGCGGCAGTTCCCCGGCCCACCAGCGGCGGGCATCCTCACGAAGCTGCTCCCAGCGCTCCGGACCAAAGTCGATCGACATGGCGGTATCTCCCCTAACGTGAGATGGCTATTGCGCGCCATTGTAGCACGCCTCGCCGCGCCCGACGACCCCTTTTTGCACGTTATTTTGGATTATTTGGGAGTATTGAACCGGGTGTGCGATGGCAGAAACGGGGGTGTCTGCTCCCGCGCCGCCAACTCGCACTCCAACATCGCCGTCATCTCCGGCACCGGCCAAAGCCCCAGGAAAAGGGTACCCGCGCCGGCTGCCGGTACGCCAGCGCCAGCAACACCCGCGCGCGGCGTCTGCGTCATGGTCTCGGACATCATCTACCTCCCATGGACCTGCGCACTAGATGATATACCATACTAACCGTGGAACGTTAAATTGATAATCCGGCTATTTACTTCTACTACTTTTCTGCGATAAGTCGCGAAGGCGGCGTAGGTGCGCCGAGCACGCCAATCTCCTGATTTGCGATTTATATATTAGGTCGCCAGGAGTCGCGAACACGCTGATACAGATACTTTTTAGACAATTTCTTAGTGAACAATCGGATTGCTACGTTGGGCCAGAGTCATATTGTGCACGAGCCAGGCTACAGTTTTCTTCGGCGGATGTTGTGCGAGCAGCACGTCGATGGCCTGCTGTTGCAAACAGGCATCCTCCAACTGCGTGTAATGCGCCGTGTACTCTGGGCCACCGTCCCGGGAATCAATAGTGGCAATCGTCAGCGCCGCAGTTCCCTTCGTCAAGGACAGCCGTCTCCATCCGGACTCCGGGTTCCCTGCCAACTTCCAGCCCTGCGGGGCGAGTTCACGACAGATATCTGCGCCTACCATGCGCTGAGAACGTATCGTGGTAAACTTCCAGGCGATGTCTGTCGGAGTAAGCAGGGTCGACCGGCAGGCCAAGAGCGTGGCATGATATGTTGAGAGAAATTGGAATGATGGTGGTGACTGGTACGCCGGGTAGAAAGCGCTCGGTAATGCCGAGAGGTAATCATGCGTTTTTTGCTGTTCACCGCACGCCTGCAAAAATGAAGTTGCGACCTGTGCGGCAATGCTTGCCGCTTCGTACTGATAACGCGCCGACCAGGATTCCAGGCTGACACCCCGCTGTGTATACGCCTGATGTCCATGCCACTCCATCCGCACAATCCATGGGGTAAGCGCATTCATAGTGTAGTTCATATCTTCAGAAACGAGGCTGGAACTACCCGTGACATCCACCGACGCCGTCGCCGTTTGCCAACAGAGCAGGTTTCTGCGGCTGACATCCGCGACACGGACCCGCAAGATCAAATCCGCCGCAGGACTCGTGTCACGGAGCATACCGTCGCATGGATAATACGCAATCGCTGTAATGAACGGAGCTTTGCCCAACGCGAGCACCAGGTGTTCGGCGATGCGCTGTGCCAGTGGGTGCGGAGATGAAGCCACAATGGCCAAGCGCTCGCAGAAAAAAGGGGCTTCCGTGGGAGCACTGGTCATTGAATACATATCCAGCGCGAGGTGTTCGTTCGTACGCGCGAGCCGCCAGGAGTAGAGCGGTCGTGGAGGCCAGGTTCGCGCATCCTCGGCAACGAATTGTCCCTTGCCATTCCGCACGAAGTACACCGGGTCGGTGACGGTGCGCTGGGGAATAGCAGAAATGAGTAACCAAACGCCGAATAGACCCAAAAGGATAATCACGCTGAGGCGGCGCAGTCGCGTACGATCCATGTTCATAGGGTCGATCCCTCGCTTTCCATATCACGCGATTCGACATAGGGAGGGCGCTCTCCTGTTCGAGCAGAGCGCGGTTATGTTATTACTGAAGGTACCTTCCCCGAGCACGCCAATCTCATGATTGGCTCGTGGGGTATGGCAACGAAAGCCCCGTTACCTTTCAGTTAGCGTAACCCGAACAGCGTAACGATCCAGTAGAGCAGCGCGCCGGCGATGGCGCAGGTGGGGATGGTGAAAAACCACGCGGAGACGATGCTGCGCGCCACGCCCCAGCGCACGGCAGACAGGCGTTTCGACGCGCCGATGCCGAGGATGGAGGAGGAGATGACGTGCGTGGTGCTGATGGGAATCTTCAGGAAGGTGACCAGTTGAATCGTCGTCGCCGCCACCGCTTCCGCCGCAAAGCCATGTACCGGGTCGAGCTTGATGATTTTATGCCCCAGCGTGCGGATGACGCGCATGCCGCCGAGGCCGGTACCGAGGGCGATGACCAACGCGCAGGAGAGCTTCACCCAGAAGGGCACGCTCA
>DASXVL010000068.1:0-4168 GCA_036504255.1 Armatimonadota bacterium
CAGACACTGTCGCGCTTTATGTGGGATGGTACGCATCTCTATCTGGCTATGGAGGTGAAGGGGCGCAAACTGAGGGCCGTACCGGTTGGAAAGAGTTTTTGGGCGTATGACACGCTGGAGGTTTTCCTCGACTTCTTCAATAGCAAGCGCACACTGCGTAATAATAAGATGATGCAGGTGTACGTGGTGGCGAAGGATGAAGCGACCGGCGTCTCGTCGTGGGGCAACTGCCCGAACGATCCGAATGGCGTTTTCCTGGCGACGACGAAACCGGCCACCTATCAGGCAGCGGTGACGGAAACCGCTGACGGCTTTGTGCTGGAAACGGCGCTTGACTGGCAGAGCATGGTAGCCAGTCAGTGGACGCCCGTGCCCGAGCAATTCACGCCCAAAGCCGGTGCGCTGCTCGGCTGCGAGTTGGCGTTGGAGAACCGCAGCACGGTGGGCGGAGTGACAAAAGCCTATAGCGATCCGTCACGCTGGGGTGTCTTGCGCCTGGCCGCCCCGGGCGAGGTATTGCCGAATGAGCCGTTGGAGATCACTCCGGCGCAACCCGCCCTTGCCGTCTTTACGCCGGAGAATATCACGGACTGGGCCTTCCCCGTGACGGCGGTACGCAACGCCGCGGGCCTGCATCTGGTGAATAATCAGCAAATGCTCACCTGGCGCAAATCCTTCCCGAATTTCCTCACCGACGCGGGAATCACCACCAGCATCACGCTCAACGGCGTGAAGAAATTGCCACCGCCCGCCACCGCGCCACAGGAGGCCTTTGTCACCCACGCGCGCGCTTTCTGGACGACGGACAAGATGGAAGGGTTCATCGAACCCTATACCATGCAGAACACCTGGCTGCTGCTGGTGGAGTACCGCGATGATACAACGTCTTTGACGCTCTACCGCAAGGAGCGCGGCAAAGCTGGCTACGGCACACCGCTCTGGTCGGGCCGTCTGGCGGCGGGGGCGTTCCCGGCCACGGTGAGCGTCTGGATGAATGCGCGCGACTACCGCGTGCGTCTCGACAAGCCGGTGGAGACGTTGAGCGGCTCCCTCGCCGGCCCGCATGGCGCCGATGCCACGCTCTGGGCGCAGCCGATCCACTTCGGCATCAAAGCCGAGTACGGCCCCCTCCCGGGAGCAGTGCTCATCCCCCAGATCGTTATCCGCAACGGGAAGTAACTGGAGAACGGAGAGCGGGAAGGAATGCAATGAATGGCATTCCTTCCCGCGCAGGGGATCGTACCGCCGGGCCACTCGCCTCGCATAAGAGAACATCGATTTGGGATTTCCGCACAGATGTCCACGCTGAATACGATCTTTCACGCGTGGGTATTGGGCTTATGCGCCCGGCCTAGGGCACGGGCCGGTGGAGTGGTTCACCAGGAGTTCGACTGGGAACACCTCGGTGGTGGTGGCTTCACAGTCGTTTTCGATGCAGCGCACCAGGAATTCCGCTGCGCGGCGACCGATCTCTTCGAGGGGCACGCGCACGCTGGTGAGAAAAGCCACGCGCGGGTCGTCGACGGAGAGCAGGGTGCCGTCAAAGCCGACCAGACTCATGTCCTCGGGCACGCGGATGCCGCGTCCACGCAGCAGGTGGTAGAGGATGATGGCATACCAATCATTGGGCGCCAGGATGGCGGTAATCTCCGGCGAAGCGGCCAGCGCTTGCCACAACGGCTGTGTCAAGCGTTCTTCCGCAACACCGAACGAGGAGTTGTAGGGTTGGGCGTGCAGATACCGGTCAGGGTCCAGACCCGCATCAGCAAACGCCTGGCGGGAGCCCCGTTGCTGCTCGCCTCTGCGGTGGTCACTGGAGTCGGATTGAAAATACAGCACATGGCGATGACCAAGGTCGAGCAGGTGCTTGGCTGCTGCCACGCCACCGGCATAATCATCGCCCATAAAGGTGGAACACCCCGCAAACGGCCGCATCAGGGAGATGATGGGTCGGTTGTGAAAATGTGGCTCCTTGCGCAAAAGCCCCACCGTCTCTGTGAAAGACACGCTCTCCGCCAAAGCGATGGCGCCATCCACTTCTCCGCGCTTAAGAATAGGCGGCAGATCGCGCGGCAGCGGCACGGACGGTATGACCCGGACGTAGGTATTCACCTGCACGACGGCATAGTAGCGGGGTTCAAGGACACTTGCCAGACCGGAGAGCAGGCTTGACGCATAGCGGTCTTTGTAAAACTGGGGGGGATAGAACAGCGCTACCGCCTGGTTCACCACGCGTTGGCCGTGGCGTCGCCGCACCATACGGCGGACGAAGTCATTCCGCGCTGGGTCATAGCCCATCTCTGCCGCCACAGCGGTGATACGCCGAATCGTGTCCTCACTGACGTTGCGGCGGTCCTGGCGGAGCGCGCGCGACACCGTCATGAGATGCACGCCGCAAGCGTCGGCGATCTCTTGCAAAGTGACCGCACGTTCCAACGATGCCGGGGTGTCGGTGTGTTTCTTCTGCATATCAGGAAGCCCTGCCTCTCGCTACATCCCCCGCAACAGCGACGTGGAGGGGGATTGCGCAAAAATAGTATAGCGTATCTGTGATTTTTTTGGCAACTATGCGCGTCGGTCGACTTGACAAACGAAATATTGATAGGTAATCTTAATAAGTCGCTATCTCCGCTACATGTAGCGTAAGATAGCGAGGCACGCAATTCATCGTGTGAGAGCGGGGCATCCGCAAGACAACATGCACTCCCTGGTAACACCCCGGTATCTTGAAAGGAGACTCGAATTATGACGCATTCCTCTGCAAAGTGGGCGCGTATGCGCCAGCGCGGTTTTACGCTCATCGAGCTACTCGTCGTTATTGCCATTATTGCGATTTTGGCGGCTATTCTCTTCCCGGTCTTTGGCAAAGCGCGCGAGAAGGCGCGGCAGACCAAATGTACGAGCAATCAAAAACAGATCATGACGGCACTTCTCATGTATTCACAAGAAAATGAAGAGAAGTTGCTGTCGACCCCGGCGACCGGTGCGCTCTGGACCAGTGGGCTGGGCAGCGTTGCCGACAAAGTGTATGACTGTCCCACCAGCCAAACGCGTGGTAACAGTACCGCGCCGTGCTATTCCTACAACAGCTGCCTGTTTGATCTCGCGCTGGGGGATATCATCGCACAGGAGTCGACCCCCGTCATCGCCGATGGCAAGCCCTCGGTAAAGAATGCAACCTGGGCGAACCCGGACGCCGACCTGGATATTCGCCATGACAGCAAAATTATCGTGGGGTTCCTCGATGGGCACGTCGAGTGCATCTCGCGTACCGGGTACGCGATGACCCCGAACGCCATCTCTCCGATCTTTTCGGATCCCACCGCCTCCGTGACCGGCACATCACTGTTAGCAAAATTCCTCGCCAAAAAATATGATTGGGTGGCGCCCAGCACGCCGGGGGTCGTCGGCTTTGGCTTTGACTCGGACATTAAGGACGCGACAAAATCGAAGACGTGGCTGCAACCAACGGCGACCGGATATGTCGCCGCGCTCGATACCGCCGTCACCTACCAAGGCTGCGCCAGCGTGCGTTATGATCTGACCGGGGGTGGGATGTCCGCGCAATCGCAGACCTCGGGTAATTACGCGACGTCGTATCCCGCTGTGGTGGCCGGCAAGACGTACTTAATCATGTGTTCCATTAAAGCGAACAACCTGGTGACTGCTGCCTATGCGAGTAATTATTTCTATGTCCAGACCAGAAATTCGAGTAATGGTTTAGTCTTGAATTCCGCCTATCGCATCGCCTCATTACCCACCCGTCCGATTCAGACATTAACGACGTTCGACTGGATCCCTGCCCGCTTCATCGTCACCGTGCCCGCAAACTCCGTCAACCTGTGCTTTGGCCTGTACTTGAATTGTACCGCCGGCACATTTTGGCTGTCCGAGGTCAAGGCCGTGCAGTTGGATTAGGTTGGCACGAACGCCATAGCGACCGATGATATGTCCAAGGAGGGCGGGCTTTTGCCCTCCTTGGGCTGCATGCACCACACGCGATATTCCAGTGCTTCGTGTTCGGTGAAATCCGATCTTTGTCGGCACGATTTCATGCATAACACGCACATACCGCGGTCTGCCCTCTGACGAGGAGGCACCGGCGCGACGGTAAGCGCCGGATGCGGTCTGGGGTTACAGGAAACGCGAAGGAGAACATTATGAGAAA
>DASXVL010000069.1:0-4153 GCA_036504255.1 Armatimonadota bacterium
CCCGGCTCCCGTTCCGCCGCACGGATACGGTCGCACCACAGGCGCGCCACAGCGGGCGCGCGCTACATCGAAGAGAGAGTGTTTGCTGATGAGCCGCTGGCCATCGGCTCGGAATCGCACGTCGGTATTGCGAAAGGCATCTCCGGCGCTGTGCCTCGGCTGGCTGAGCGCGACTGCGGTCGGCTTCCAAACGATGCTGTATCTCCACGGTCGCTGTAGTGCATCTCCGTTTTCTCCCAGTGCGGTACTGCAGCATGTCGCTTGCCAGCAGAAATTGGCGTATTTAACATGGTAATGGGCCAAGCCCCGCTCCCCGATTGTCTTCTATAGCGCACCCAACACCGGGAATAAAGGAGTTCGGCCTTTCTTCGCGAACAAAGCAATCAGCAGCTAGCGGCAGATAGTACTGAACCGGGCTGTCCCCCCGAATGGTCATCACGGAGGGGGAGGTCTGCATGATTGATATCACGACGCTCTTTATCTGCACCATTATGGTTAATGGGGTGTTGTGCGGGACCATGGCCCTGTATGGCCGCACTCAGAAAACCTATCCCGGATTCTGGGTCGTGACCGCCTCCGCCATGCTGCTCGCACTCGGGTTTTTCCTGCTCGCGTTGCGCGGACAGCTCGCGGACTTCTGGACGATCGTCGTCGCGAACAGTTTGATTGTGTCCGTGTGGGCGCTACGCCTGGAAGGCCTCAAACGGTTTTTAGGCATCACACGGGTTTGGTGGGTCTCGCTGGCCCTTCCGCTGCTCGTGTTCACGGCGTTGACCTACGGCATGCTGACCGGCAACAATGCGGTGCTGCGCAGTCTGATTGTCTCGCTGACTATGTTAGCCTTTACCTGCATCGTGAGCTGGTTGTTGCTCACGCATGCCCGCGACGAATCCCGATTAGTGTACCGGGCGTTCGTCGCCCTCAACATCTTCTTTGCCCTCATCATCACCGTGCGCTGTCTGTGCTGGATCTTCCTGCCGGAAAACCGTACCTTATATGCCGCGACACCGGCGAACGCGTGGTACTTTTTGCTGCGGATTCTCTTCGACATCGGGTGGGTCATGTCGATCATCCTGCTGAACGGGCAGCGCACGACATTGGCGTTGAAGCGTATGCAGGCGCGGCTGGAAATCGAGGCCTCGACGGATTTTCTCACCGGGGTGCAGAACCGCCGCAAGTTCATCCAGCGCGGTGAGGGAGAATTGGCGCGCGCGCGGCGCTATCGCCATCCGCTGAGCGTGCTCATGCTCGATCTCGATAATTTTAAAGAGCTCAACGATTTTCGCGGACACGCGGCGGGCGATTTCGCGTTGCAACAGGTCGTGCGGTGCGCGCAAAGTTGCCTGCGCCAGAGCGACGCGTTCGGGCGGATCGGCGGCGACGAATTTGCGATACTGCTGCCGGATACCCCCCTGGCCGCCGCGCATGCCCTGGCGGAACGGCTGCAGCAGGCGATGACGGCACAACCCATCGCCTGGAATGCGCAGCCCCTGCGCTTGTCCTTGAGTATCGGCGCCGCGGAACTGACGCCGCAGGATGCCGATCTCGACGAACTGCTGCTGCGCGCCGACGCCGCGCTCTATGCGGAAAAGCGGGAGAAACGGCTGGAGAACTGCATGGATGACGACGCAAAAATTACGACCGCGCCCTCGTGCTAAAGGCGCGGTCGTCGTGCGTCAGGCGCGGTGGCGTCAGCGGTTGCCGAGGCCCAGGTTATTGTCTACCAGGTAGCGGTAGCTCTCTTCCACGGCGGTGAACATGTCGGTGGCGCAGGCGTCGAGTTCGATTACCAGCCAGCGCAGCACGTTCTCGTCGGCGGCGTTGATGACGGCGGGGAAGTTCATCTTGCCGGTACCGGCGGCGAGCATCGGCTCATCTTTCACCAGCGGGCCGTCCTTGATGTGCAGGTAGGGTGTGCGCGCCTTGAACTTCGCCACTTGTTCGGCGGGGTCATTGGCGCCAAAGTTGCTCGCCCAGTAGGTGTCGATCTCGAAGAGCGCCTTCGGGCAGAGCTCGGCGAACCAGTCGTAGGCCAGGCGGCCTTCCACTTGCTCGAATTCCCAGTAATGGTTGTGCAGCATGAGCTGCAGGCCGGCGGGCGCGAGTGCATCAATCATGCCGGTCACCTTCTCGGCGGTCTGCTTGATCGCGTCGAGGGTGTTGAATTCGGGTGGGCCATAGCCGCCGCAGAGAATGTCGAGACCGAGCACTCCGGCCTCATCGATGGCCTGCTGCACCGGCATGTTCTGCGGGGAGATGCCGTGGGCGGAGGAAACGGCCATCCCCAGGTCGTTCACGATGCCGCGGAACTCCTTCGGGCTCAGCCCATACAGCCCGGCAGGCTCCACGCCCTTAAAGCCGATCTGCGCCAGGCGATTCAAAACGCCGACAAAGTCCTGCTGCGACGCTTCGCGCAGCGTGTAGAGTTGAATGGAAATCGGTTTCGGTTGCATAGGTTTTCCTTCTCAGTGTGAAATGGTGTCTTGGTTAAATGTCAGTCAATGCGCCTCTGCGTTATTCGTCCAACATCCCATGCTCCAGGCCTACCGGCAGCGGCGCGGGTTGCACGCAGGTGCTCTCCAGTTCGATGTGCCGGCCACTGATGGACGAGTCCTCGAAGGCATGCATGACGTCGAGCACGTGGTAGGCCATGTCGGCGTTGCAGCGGTGCGGGCGACCGGTCTGCAGCGCGTAGGCCAGGTCGGCGAGGCCGATGCTGCGCATATTGTCGGCGTAGCCGTGCGTGAGCGGCACATCCATCCAGCCCTCCATGCCGCCGCGATAATACTGCACCGTGCCGCCGAAGCTGTTCGGGTCGGGCACCTGGATGGAGCCGTTGGTGCCCATGATGGCGATGGGATTTTTCGTGCCCGGCCACCAGACGTCAAAGCTGATCGTCACGGTGACGATGGCACCGTTGTGGAACTCCAGTGACCCGGCCAGATGCGTCGGGACTTCCACCGGCAGCCGCTCGCCGTAGTGTTCCTTACAGGTCGCCAGGCGCTGCTCATAGGCGCGCCCCGTGTTAGCGGCCACCCGCTTCACCGGGCCGAGCAGATGCACGAGCGCGGTAATGTAGTACGGCCCCATGTCGAACATCGGGCCGGCGCCTTGCTGGTAGAAGAAGGCCGGGTTGGGATGCCAGGCTTCCGGGCCATGCCCGAGCATAATGGCGCTGCCGCCGCAGGGCGTGCCGATCCAGCCGTCGTCGATGAGTTTGCGGCAGGTTTGCAGGCCCGCGCCCAGGAAGGTATCCGGCGCGCAGGAGACATGCAGGTTCTTAGCCTTCGCGGTGTCGAGGATGGCCTTGCCTTCCTCGCGCGTCACCGCCAGCGGCTTTTCGCCGTGCACGTGCTTGCCCGCGTTGAGCGCGGCCAGCGTCACGGCGGCGTGCGCCTTGGGGATGGTCAGGTTGATGACCGCGGTGATCTCCGGGTCGGCGAGCAGGGCGTCCACCGTCAGGGCGCGCACCCCGAACTCCTCGGCGCGCGCGGTGGCGGCATCCATATTAACGTCCGCGCAGGCGACGACATCGAGAATACGGAAGGTCTTGGAGGCGTTGAAATAGGCCGGGCTGATGTTGCCGCAGCCGATAATACCCACCTTCATTGCGTGCATGCGGTGACTCTCCTCAGACGAGAATGCGCTGATGTTTCACGTTAGGCGGCACAGAGCCGCCGAATATGCAAATAGGCTACCGCGCCATAGCTTATGCTTGGCCGTGGAATTAGTAAATATGTAAAAAGTATGATATATTGGCGAAAAGTCACCGGTGCGAGCGGTTGTGAAATATCGGGAGCTTCGGGGACTGTCCTCGCACGTAATGCCCGTTGGAGCGAGCGAACCGGGTTGGATTCTCTGTGCCGTTGTGGGTATTACGCCCGGTTTGGGCTGTCCCCACGAGAAAGGCGCTCCCCAGGGGACAGTCCAAGACCGGGCGTTAGGCCTCGACCGGCCCATGCGGTGTGAGCGATGTCGAATGCACCGCACGGGCGCCAGGGGCGAGGACAGTCCCAGATTCCCTCGTAAAAACCAGGGTGCACCTGTTTGCAAAAAAAGTTGAAGCCCTAGCTGAGCCGTAGAGCGACAACTCAGGAGTTGGCATACCTTTTGCCTATCTGTAAAAAGGCGATTTTTGCCCGTATTTTACAAT
>DASXVL010000070.1:0-12667 GCA_036504255.1 Armatimonadota bacterium
CCACCCTGCCCGTATCCCTATCCGTACCCTGTACGCTGAAACGCAGTGAGTTGTAGGCTCCGGAAGTCGCAGGACCGCTTCGGTTGTCGAAACGGTCCTGTTGACATATTGGCAAGAATACGGCATGGTAAGTCATGCTATGCTACCATTTGAGAGGATGCGCAGGATGAGCGAACCGGACATGACCACACCGTACTTTGCGCGTATTCCGCATACGGCTGATCTGGCCATTCGTGTCTGGGGAGGCGATGTCCGCGAGCTTTTCGTCAACGCGGCGCGTGCGCTGTTTTCGCTGATGAGCGAACCGCCGCCCGCCGTGACGCTCTCGCGTGAGATCACCGTGTCTTCGACCGATCAGGAAGCCTTACTCGTGGACTGGCTGAACGAGTTACTCTATCGCCATGAAGTCGATGGGGAGACCTACACGGCATTCGAGATCGACGTATTGCAAGACGAGCAGTTGCATGCGCGGGTATCAGGCGCGCCCACTGTGCTACGCACGAAAGGTATCAAAGCCGTTACATTCAACGACTTGTCTATTCGTCAGGTCAATACGCACCTGGAAGCGACCATTATTTTTGATGTATGACGAGGCTAAACAATGGCGACGAAAACGGATTTTCATCAAGTCGGCGCATGCGTTTATGAAATCCCGGCGTCGTATCGCCCGGATATGCGTGTGCCCGCGCGTTTAATCGGTGATGAGGCGATTCTGGAAGCGGCGTTGCGTGACCGTGGTGTGGAACAGCTCATCAATACCACCACGCTCCCGGGTGTGGTGCGCTACACGCTGGCCATGCCGGATATTCATCAGGGGTACGGTCCGCCCATTGGCGGCGTGATCCCCGTCGATGCCGAGCACGGGGTCATCTCCCCCGGCGCGACCGGCTATGATATCAATTGCGGCGTGCGCTTGCTCACCTCCGCGCTGATGGCTGACGCGGTGGCTCCGCGCATGGAGGCGCTGGTCGACGCGCTCTTTACCACGATACCCAGTGGGGTGGGGCGTGGCGGCACGCTCCATCTCAGCGAGGCGGACATGGACGAGGTGCTGACCGATGGCGCGCAGTGGGCGGTGCGCGCAGGCTACGGCACGGCGGACGACCTGGATTACATTGAAGAGCGCGGCCGCATGCCGGGCGCGCGCGCCGAGGCCGTCAGCCTGGCCGCAAAAACGCGCGGTCGCCCCCAGGTCGGCACGTTAGGTTCGGGCAATCACTTTGTCGAGGTCGGCAAGGTGACGGAGATTTTCGACGCCGCGGTGGCCGAGACGTTCGGTCTCTTCCTTGGGCAACTGGTAGTGTGGATCCATACCGGGTCGCGCGGGTTGGGGCATCAAGTATGTACCGACTACGTGAAGCGGATGCAAAGCTCTGTGCGTGACTACCAGATAACCTTGCCCGATCGCCAATTGGTCTGCGCTCCCGCTTCCTCCCCCGAGGGGAAGGATTATTTTGCGGCGATGGCGGCGGCGGCAAACTTCGCCTGGGCGAACCGGCAGGTGTTGATGCACCGAGTCCGCCAGGCGCTGGATGACGCGTTGCGTGGTACACACAGCGAGCGTGAATTTCGCTTGCTTTATGATGTCACGCACAACATCGTCAAGCGCGAAAGCTATCCCATCGCTGGCGTGATGACGGAACTGCTCGTGCATCGCAAAGGGGCGACACGCGCCTTCGGACCCGGACGACCGGAGATCCCCGCGCCGTTTCGCGCCACCGGCCAGCCGGTGCTGGTTCCGGGCGATATGGGGACCGCATCGTATATTCTGGTCGGCACGCAGGTGGCGATGGACGAAAGCTTCGGCAGCTGCTGTCATGGCGCGGGCCGCGCCATGAGTCGTACCGAGGCAAGCAAAACGGTCGGGGGGAAGGAATTGCAGGCACGACTCCGCCAACGTGGCATTATCGTGCGCGCCGGCAGTTGGGACGGCCTGGCGGAAGAAGCGCCGGAGGCCTATAAAGATATCAATCGAGTGGTCGATGCGGTGCAGTGCTCCGGCATTGCGCGGAAAGTCGCCCGCACCATCCCGCTCGGCGTCATCAAGGGCTGACGAAATGTAAGCCGTCTGTAATTCCAGCGTTAGCTCGCTGTCAACTCAGTCTGCCATACTGCGATAATGCGTTGGCGGGTATTCCGACGGCGCGCGCAGAGGTTGGCGGAAAATAGCCAAGGGTAATAGCGGGTATAACGCGTGTATTCCCACGTGAAACCGGCCAACCGGGAGAAAGGGTACATGGCAAAAGAACGCATTCTTGTTGTTGATGATGAAGACGCGATTCTCGAACTCCTCACGTATGTGCTGTCCAGGAACGGTAATATCGTGCACTGCGTCGTCTCCGGCGAAGAGGCCATTACCACCGCGCGAACGATGCTGCCGGACCTGATCTTACTTGACCTGATGCTGCCGGGTGTCGATGGACTTAGCGTCTGCAAGATACTGAAAAATGACCAGAAGACGGCGCACATTCCCATCATCATGCTGACCGCGAAAGGTGAAGAGGCGGATATTGTGACCGGGCTTGAGGTGGGCGCGGACGACTACATCACCAAGCCGTTCAGCCCGCGTGTGCTGCTGGCCCGTGTCCGAGCCACCTTGCGCAAAGGGGGTAAGGATGGGGGAGACGCCTCCACCACGCTGAAAATCGGTCAGCTCGTGATTAACTCCGACCGTCACGAAGTCTATGTCGGCGGCGAGCCGGTCGATCTCACGCATACCGAATTTCTCGTCATGCATTTTCTCGCCCGCCATCCCGGTCGTGTCTTTACGCGCTACCAGATCATCGATGGCGTACGCGGCGATGACTACTCCGTCACCGACCGCTCGGTTGATGTACAAATTGCCGGCCTGCGAAAAAAACTCGGGGCGTGTTGCTCCTACATCGAAACCGTGCGCGGTGTGGGCTACCGGCTGAAGGATTAACGGATGCAGCGTAAGCGACTCTTGTGGCAATTATTTCCGTCCTACCTCGTCGTGGTGCTCTTTACCCTCGTGGCCATCACCTGGTACGACGCACATTCCCTTCACGCATTCTATCGACAGCAAACTGCCGCCGATTTGCAACGCCAGGCGCAACTCGTCGCGGCACAGGTGCAGGAGCGCCTCACCCCGGAAAATGCCGCGCAGGTCGATGCCCTCTGCAAACAGCTCGGCAAGCTGAACGATACGCGCATCACGGTCATACTGCCGAATGGCCAGGTGATCGGTGATTCCGATGATAATCCACGCGCCATGGAAAATCATGCTGACAGACGAGAAATTCAGGAAGCGTACTCCGGAAAGATCGGGCAGCAAAGCCGGTATAGCCACACCTTGCACCAGGAAATGATGTACGTGGCGATTCCTGCACGGATTAACGGCAAGTTGGCCGGGGTGGTGCGGACGTCACTCCCCATCATCTCCCTCGGTCGTCCGCTGATGCGCATCGACATGCAATTCTGGTGGGGTGGGCTCGTCATCGCCGCGCTGGCGGCGGGGATGAGTTGGCTCGCGTCCCGGCGTATTGCGCGCCCGCTGGAGGAGTTACGCGTCGGGGCACAGCAATTTGCCGACGGCCACCTGAAACAGCGCTTACACGTACCGGATTCCGAAGAAATCGGCAGTCTCGCTATCGCCATGAATGACATGGCGGCACAACTGGACGAGCGTATCAGCACGATTCTCCAACACCGAAATGAGCAGGAAGCGATCCTCTCCAGCATGATAGAAGGCGTGATAGCGGTGGACATGGGGGAACGCGTGATCAGCGCCAACGCCGCTGCTGCCCGCATGTTGCAGGTGGAGCAGGATGCCGCCATCGGGCGTATGATCCAGGAAGTCGTGCGGAATGCGGATTTGCAGAAGTTTGTCGGGCGCACGCTTTCCGGCACGCAGCCGGTCGAGGCTGATATCGTGTTGCGTGACGGCCAAGAACGTTTTTTGCAAGCCAACGGCGCTCTGTTGCACGACGCGCGCGGCAAACAGATCGGTGCGGTCATCGTGTTGAACGACGTCACGCGCATTCGTCGTCTGGAGAATATGCGGCGTGAGTTTGTCGCCAATGTATCCCACGAGCTCCGTACCCCCATCACCGCCATCAAAGGCTTTGTCGAAACGCTGCTCGACGGCGGACTCGATGAGCGCGAGGAAGCCGAACATTTCCTCACCATCGTCTCCAAGCAAGTGGACCGGCTGAATGTGATTATCGAAGATTTGTTGTTACTTTCCACCATTGAGCAAGGGCACGATCGTTCGGAAATCGGATTAACGCATGGTCTGATCTCTGAGGTCATACAGACCGCCCTGCAAGTTTGCGCACTGCCGGCTGCGGTGAAGGGTATTGACCTGCGTGTCTCCTGCCCGCCGGAGTTGAGTGCGCGGATCAATCCTCCGTTGCTGGAACAAGCCCTGATTAATCTCATCGATAATGCCATCAAATATAGCGAACCCGACGGCCATGTGACCATCGACGCGCGCTGTGAGGAACACCAGGTTGTCATCAGCGTTGCGGATACCGGCTGTGGCATTGCCCAGGAACACCTGGTGCGTCTGTTTGAACGCTTTTATCGCGTCGATAAAGCGCGGAGTCGCAAGCTGGGTGGCACCGGCCTCGGATTAGCCATCGTGAAACATATCGCGCAGGCGCATGGCGGGCACGTCGCCGTCGCCAGCACCCCAGGACATGGCAGCACCTTTTCGATTTGTCTGCCCACCAGTTAGCTCACGCTGGCGTCGGTAGTTGCGCGCCACCATCTTATACCAGTTGTGCGTGAAGCGGCCCACACCCCAACCCCTCTCCCAATTCTGGGAGAGGGGCCTCAGCGGGGCGAACGCAATACTATGGGTATTAGGAAGCGCTCACCAGCCGCGCATCCGAATTTTTTGTGCGTGAACGCCCTTCCGACAACATGTACGAGCACGACCGCAGCACGGCCACCTCATCCTCTCTGCTCCCCCGACCACGACCCCCGCGCTTCATATGGATTTATACGTCGGCGCTTATAAAACGCTAACAATTGGCTCGTATTATTAACAAGGACGCCCCATAAAGCGTTTTGGAAAGGGCTGTGCAGATGAAGAAGAATACGTTCCTTATGCTGGCCGTTGTCGCCGTGCTGGCCATCCTCGTGCTGAAGATGACATCCTCGGGTGGGCAGAAATCCCCCGGAACTCCGCAGGGAGCGGCGAGCGCCACGAAGGACATGGTGACGGTCGTTGGGTCGGATACCATGGTGCACCTGGTGAGCGCCTGGGCGGAAGGCTATATGAAAGTGCATCCGGGAGCGGGCATCACCGTGACCGGTGGTGGCAGCGGGCCCGGTATTCGTGCGCTGATCGATGGCACAACCGCGATCTGCGCTGCCTCGCGTCCGATGGACGCCAAAGAGACGGCGGACGCCACGAAGGCCGGCTTTACCCCCAAAGAATATCACGTGGCGCTCGACGGGATTTCCGTCATCGTCAACCCCGGCAATGCGCTGAACGAAGTCACGATGGAGCAATTGAAAAAGATCTTCACCGGCGCCTCCAACGACTGGAAGCAAATCGGCACGGGTAGCGGGCCTATCGAAGTCATCTCGCGGGAGTCCAGTTCCGGGACCTATAAATTTTTCCAAGAGCATGTGATGAAGAAAGAAGACTACGCCGCTTCCGCAAAAATGATGCCGGCGACGGCCTCGATTATTCAGACCGTTGGGCAGGATGCTGGTGCGATTGGCTATGTCGGGCTAGGCTATGCCGCCGGCGCCAAAGGGAGCATCAAAGTGCTGCGAGTCAAGAAGGACGCGAAGTCCCCGGCGGTGACGCCCTCGGAAGCGACCGTGAAAGACGGAAGCTATCCCGTCGCACGTCCGCTTTTCCTCTATACGCGCGGTGAGGCCAGCGGAGCAGCAAAAGCCTTTATCGATTACTGCCTGAGCCCGGCAGGGCAGCAGATTGTCAAGGATACGGGCTATGTGACGGTGGCCAAATAAGATGATCATGACCCGGACAAAGCACACGGGCAAGCCGCGGATGGCGCGGAAGGATTTTGCCATTAGCCTCGCTTTTCGTGCGGCGGCCTCGGTGAGCATCCTTATCGTCTTTCTGATCCTCGCGTTTCTTGTGAAAGAAGCCGTGCCTTTTGTGCGCGTGCCGGGACTGGGCGCGCTTTTGAACGAGCGTTGGGTGCCCTCGTCCTTTATCCATGCCAGTTATGGCATACTGCCCCTGCTGGCGGGCTCCGTGCTGGTGACGCTGCTGGGCACAGTCATCGCGATCCCCTTCGGCATTTGCGGGGCGGTCTATGTCTCGGAGATCGCCTCGCCTGCCGAACGGGAAATCTTGAAACCGTTCATTGAGTTGCTGGCGGGTATCCCCTCGGTGGTTATCGGCTTTTTTGGCATGGTTGTGCTCGGGCCACTCGTGAAGTCCGTCTTTCATCTCTCGACGGGATTGACGGCGCTCACCGGGGCGCTGCTGATGGCGCTCATGGCCATTCCGACAATCATCTCGATTTCGGAAGATGCCTTGCGCAGTGTGCCGCAAGCCTACAAGCAGGCCTCGCTCGCGCTGGGCGCCAGTCCGTTGGAAACGATCTGGAAGGTGACCGTGCCGGCAGCGTTTTCCGGCATCATCGCCGCCTTTATGTTGGGTATGGGACGCATCATCGGCGAAACAATGGTGGTGCTGATGGTCACCGGCAATGCCCCCCTCTTTACCTTCTCGCCCTTCGCCTCCGTCCGCACCATGACGGCGACCATTGCGGCGGAGATGGGGGAAGTGGCGCAGGGAGGCGAGCACTACCGCGCGCTCTTTTGCATCGGTCTCGTCCTGTTGATGGCGACGTTCGGCTTGAACATGATCGCCCTGCGTGCGCTGAAGAAGTATCGGATGGGATAAGCGATGAAAAATCCCCGTATCGAAAAAACAATCTACTGGCTCATTCGCGCGGTCACCTATTCCATCGTGCTGGTCATCGGGTACATCTTGTTCGATATCGTGCGCCATGGCTTTCCAGTGGTCAATCGGGAATTCCTTACGCAATTTCCCGCGAACAGCGGTATGGCCGGCGGTATTTTTCCCGCCATTGTCGGCACCGTCTACCTGGTCGCGGGCACCATACTGGTCGCCTTACCGCTGGGCATGGCGAGTGCGGTGTTCCTCACCGAGTATGCGAGTCAGGGGCGGTTTACCGCACTGGTACGCCTCGCCATCGTCACGCTCGCGGGTGTGCCCTCCATCGTCTTTGGTTTGTTCGGGCTGGGCCTCTTCGTCGTGTTCCTGCACTTTGGCACCTCGATCCTCTCCGGCAGTTTGACGCTGGCCTGTATGATTTTGCCGACCATTATCGTCTCCAGTGAGGAAGCGCTGAAAACCGTGCCGACCTCCATGCGTGAGGGGAGTCTGGCGTTGGGAGCGACGAAGTGGCAAACCATTTATCGCAACGTCTTACCCTACGCCACGCCGGGCATGTTGACCGGGGCGATCCTGGGCATCGGCCGCGCGGCGGGAGAAACGGCGCCCATCCTGCTGACCGCCGTCGCCTTCATGGTGCCCGGCTTGCCGCACTCCATCAGCGATCGTGTGATGGCGCTCCCGTACCACCTGTACATTCTGGCGACACAGATGCCTGATGCGGATAAAGTCCGCCCGATGCAGTATGGCACCGCATTTGTGCTGGTGTTGCTTGTGCTAGGGGTGAATCTGGCTGCCGTGGTGTTGCGCAGCCATTTAAGGAAGAAGTACCAATGGTAAATACGCAACCGCGTGAAAATCTGCAGGAGAAAATCCGCGTGGCCGGGCTGGATTTTTATTACGGGCCGACCCAGGTGCTCTTTGATATCAACATGACGATTTCCGCAGGCCAGGTCACCGCGCTCATCGGCCCGTCCGGTTGCGGCAAATCCACCTTTCTGCGCATCATCAATCGCATGAATGATGTCATCGATGGCACGCGCGTCGCCGGGACGATCACCATGGATGGCCAGGACCTCTACGGAGAAAGCATGGACGTCGTGCAGTTGCGCAAGCGCGTGGGCATGGTTTTTCAGAAGCCGAACCCGTTTCCCAAGTCGATCTTTGATAACGTCGCCTACGGACCGCGCATTCACGGCACACGTGGCCGCGCGCAATTGGCGGAGATTGTCGAACGCAGTTTGGTGCGCGCCGGGCTGTGGGAGGAAGTGAAGAATCGTCTGGAGACCAGCGCGCTGGCGCTTTCCGGTGGGCAACAACAACGGTTATGTATTGCGCGCGCGCTGGCAGTTGATCCGGATATTTTGCTCATGGATGAACCGGCCTCCGCGTTGGACCCGCGTTCGACCGCACGCATCGAAGACCTGATCAGTGAGTTGCGTGATGATTATACCATCATCATCGTGACGCACAATATGCAGCAGGCGGCGCGTGTTTCTGACTACACGGCGTTCTTTTATGAGGGCTACCTGGTGGAGTTCGGGCAAACGGATCGACTCTTTACCAAGCCCATAGAACAGCGCACCGAGGAATATATTACCGGCCGCTTCGGGTGATCGGCCCACGCAGCCGGCAGCGAATAGTGAATCAGTGCACAGGTGGGGAAGGGTACTATGTCGAACCATTTACGACTCGAAGTGGAAAAACTGAAGAAGCAAATTCTGGGGCTCAGCGCCGTGGTGGAAGAAAGCGTGCGGCAAGCCGTGCAGGCGATCCAAGAGCGCGATGAACAGTTGGCGCATCACGTCATCGATATCGATACGGAAATCGATTCAAGCGAGGTGGACCTGGAAGAAGAATGCTTGAAGGTGCTGGCGTTGCATCAGCCGGTCGCAAGCGATTTGCGCTTTATCATCTCAGTGCTCAAGATCAATAATGACCTGGAACGCATCGGAGATCTCGCCGTCAATATCGCCGAGCGCGCGCTCTTCGTGGCGACGCACGTGCCGGTTGAACAACCGCTGGACCTGACCGAGATGGCTGAAAAAACTCGCCGCATGTTGCGCGGGAGCCTGGATGCGCTGGTCAATAGCGATTCCATGTTGGCCTATACGGTGTTGCGTTTAGACGAGCAAGTGGACACGCTCAACCGGGAGATGTATGATCATGTCACCGCGGGCATTCGGCAACATCCGGAAGAGATGGAAACGCTGTTGCATCTGCTGTCGGTCTCGCGCTACTTGGAACGCATCGCCGACCATGCGACGAACATCGCGGAAGATGTAATCTACTTGTTTCACGGCGAGATTGTCCGCCATCAACTGGGGAGCAATTCCCCGGAACGCGCTAGCAATTAAGCTGTGTTAGGCAGATTTCTACCGCCGATTATCCGCGTGGCATGCGTGCTTCTGCTGGTGCAGCTACTTGCCAAATCACGGGTGATTTGATATACTTCGCCATCGTGAGCCATCAGCGCGTGTTGATGGTCCATGCCCCGCTAAGACGGGGATGGGCATGGACGCCTCTGTCCATGTTCCCTTCCTGCCCCTCCACCGTGGAGAGGGCCAACACAATGTCCGAGGGAAGGAGGTAACGCAATGCGACCGTACGAGATTATGTACATCCTGCAGCCGACACTGTCCGCTGAGGAGCAGACCGCACTCGTAGACCGCTACAACGACCTGATCACATCCATGGAGGGTTCCGTGGAAAAGACCGATCGTTGGGAACGCCGTCAACTCGCCTATGAGCTGAAAGGCTTCAAAGACGGGTATTACGTCGTGGTCAATTTCCAGGGCTCCGCTGCCCTGGTCGCAGAGATCGACCGGCAGATGAAAATCACCGAGCCGATTCTGCGCCACATGGTCATTCGCCGCGATGAGTAGTTGGGAGAAAGTCAAGTCTATATTCGTGAGGTAATTTGGGATGGTTAACAAAGTATTTTTGGTTGGACGGTTGTGTACGGACCCGGAGTTGAAATATACGCCGAGTGGGGTGGCTGTCGCGAACTTTCGTGTCGCGGTAGATCGCCCGTTTGCGAATGCCACGGGTGAGCGTGAAACAGATTTCATCGACGTGGTTGCCTGGCGACAAAGCGCCGAATTTGTAAATACCTACCTTGGCAAGGGCCGCTTGGTCATGGTCGAGGGGCGTTTACAGGTGCGCCAATGGCAAACACAAGATGGGCAACGACGTCGCAGCACCGAAGTCGTCTCCGATCATGTCCGCGCGCTGGATCGGCCGCGTGAGCAAGGCGATCGCCCAGAAGGCGCCGCCGCCCCTCCACGCACGCCCGCCCCGCGTCGCGAAGACATGATGCCGGAACCGGATATGGTGCCGGATTTCGACGTCCCCGATATTACCGATCCGTTCGCGGACCAGTAAATCGGTGGTCAGCCTTGCGGAACCCTTGCGGGTTCCCACTGGAAACAATGCTCCCGGCCCCTGGCCGGAGGACATAATTTGGAGGAATATCAATGACCTCTGCAGAGAATGCGCCGCGCCCTGCGCGCGATCGTGATAGAGGAGAGCGCGGTGGGCCGCGCGGTTTCCGCCGCACCCGCCCGAAAGTGTGCCAATTCTGCGTCGATAAAGTGAAAGCTCTCGACTACAAAGAAGTTGGCCGCTTGCGCCAAATGGTCACCGAACATGGCAAGATGAAGTCCCGCCGCATCACCGGCACCTGTGCGACCCACCAGCGTATGGTCGCCGTGGCTGTGAAGCGCGCGCGTAACATGGCTTTGCTGCCCTTCATGGCCGGCTAAACGTACCCGTCGCCCCGCCGGTTTTCCGGCGGGGCGCTTTTTTTGCCTGCCGCTTCCTTTCCTACATAAGGGTAAGGTTCGGCACGCACCTAACATGGAAAGAACGAGGAACGATGACATGCGTACTCCGCTGATTGCCGGAAACTGGAAAATGAATATGACGATCGCCGATGGTGTGGCGCTCGTGGAGTCACTCAAGGAAGCCTTACAGGGCGTCGAAGGGGCCGAGGCACTGGTGTGCCCGCCGTTCACGCTGCTGAAACCGATCGCTGACGCGGTAGCCGGAAGCGCCATCAAACTGGGCGCGCAAGACATGTTTTGGGAGCCGAAAGGCGCGTTTACCGGGCAGATCTCCGGTGCGATGCTGAAAGATGTCGGCTGCAGCTACGTCCTCATCGGGCATTCCGAACGCCGCGGGCGTTTCGGCGTGGTGCCGTCGGAATGGGATGACGAGCTCTTGCTGGCCTTTGGCGATAACGATTCGGTCGTCAATCGCAAAGTGCACGCTGCCTTCACCTACGGGTTAATGCCCGTCATGTGCTGCGGCGAAACCATCGACGAGCGCGAGCGCGGCATCACCGATTCCGTGGTCGCCACCCAGATTCGCCTCGGTTTGGCGGACCTCAGCGCCGCGCAGGTGGCCAGCATGGTCATCGCCTATGAGCCCGTGTGGGCCATCGGCACCGGCAAGGTGTGTGAACCGTCCGAGGGAAATCGCGTGATCAGTATTATTCGCCAGACGGTGCGTGAAATGTTTGGCGACGCCGCCGAGCAGGTCCGCATCCAATACGGCGGCAGCGCCAGCCCCGATAACATTGCCGAAATCATGTCGCAGTCCGACATCGATGGCGCCCTCGTCGGCGGCGCCGCGTTGAAGCCGAGCTTTGCCGAAATGATCAAAACCGCCGCCAAGGGGTAAACCCACCGCTAATCCAGCTACGACGACGGGCGCTCCTTCTGTGGGAGCGCCCGTCGTGCCTCTTGTCCAAGCCTACCCACATCGGGTATGCTATCGAAAAATTTCTCCCGTGAAAGGACCCCGATGAAGAAGCTTTCCATTCAGCCCCTCACCCTGGAGGCATTTCAGAAATACGGCACCTTCGCCCCCATGACCCCGCCGACGGCCAAGGCATTGGCGAAGGGCGATATCATCTCCTTCTGGCCGGATTGCGGCGGCGTGCTCGACCTGGGTCCTGTCGCCAGCAATCAATTAGCGCTCGGCATTTGCCAGGTGGCCTGGCGCGAGTTGCAAGTAGACGTCTCGGAATTCCATACCGCGACCGGCGAAGGGAATCTGCCGCTGGACGGCGATATTTACATTCACGTCGCGCCGCCCACTGCTGACGACACGATGCCGGTAGATGCCATCGAGATTTTCTTTGTCCCGAAAGGTACCATGGTCATTATGAAAGCGGGCGTATGGCATCATGCGCCGTTCTCCACCAAGCCGGGCAAAACGGTGAATACGGTCATCCTGTTACCGCAACGCACCTATGCCAACGACTGCGTGGTCAGCGAGTTGGAAACCCCGATCCCCTTCGGTGAATAAGCCACAGATCAGCACACTGCGAGGTGATCACGGTCGCCTCGCAGTGTGACTGTTTCCACCGGCATAAACGGTTGACGCGAACCCACGCGCATTATGCGACACAACCTTTTGTTTGCCGCCAAATGCGCGTATAATAGGGCGATATGTCCAAGTTGTTCAAAATCGTCAGCCCCTATGCCCCGAGTGGTGACCAGCCATTAGCCATCACGCAACTCTGTGATAGTCTGGAAAAGGGCAACCGCTTCCAGACACTCCTTGGCGTGACGGGTTCCGGCAAAACCTTCTCCGTCGCGAACGTCATCGAACGGCTCAACCGGCCTACGCTGGTGCTCGCGCCCAATAAGACACTGGCCGCGCAGTTGTGCGAAGAGTTTCGCGCGTTATTTCCGGAAAACGCCGTCGAATACTTCGTCAGCTACTATGACTATTATCAGCCTGAGGCCTATATCCCATCGAGTGATACCTATATTGAGAAGGACG
>DASXVL010000071.1:0-1649 GCA_036504255.1 Armatimonadota bacterium
CTCACCACGCCATCGGTGGTCGAGGAGCCTTCCAGGCCCAACGGGCTACCCAGCGCCACCACCGCTTCCCCCTCCGTGGCCTCGCCCTCGCTCAACGCCAGCGCAGGCAGATCGGTCAGCCGCGTCACGCGCAGCAGCGCCAGGTCATGTTCACGACTCACCGCCACCACGCCGGCCACCGGGTAACTAATCTTGTCGGTGGTCTTCACCTGCGCTGCCACGCCGTTTGCCACCACGTGGTAGCACGTCACCACCAGCCCTGGGGCCACGACAAACCCGCTGCCCGTTGACAGCCGGTGATCCTGGCCGTCCAGCATCACCACCTGCACGACTGATACCGCGCATTGCTGCGCCACCTCCGCCACCGTCGCCGAGCGACCAGCGACCACGCTACAGACGAGAAAAAGCATTGCCAACAACCGGGCATTGCGCATGTCCATCGACTTACCTCCAGGGAGAATGCGGCATACCGGAACGCCTATGCACATGGACGTTCACAGTACGGTGTCGAAAGTGAACCAGCCCATATCCACCTTCCATTGGCGCAAGGGGATATGCGTGGGGCGAAACGCGGCGCCGCACAAGGCATTCCGCTCGAAGATTTCCTTCACGCGCTCGGTCACAAAGACCCCTTTGACATCGGTAAAGCGGAAGATATCCGAGCCATCCCACTCCGTTTCATCAAGGGTAATGGTCATGGGCCGTTTGCTGAACCCGCTGCGTTGGTATCCGCAGGTGGCGCAGGACTCGACGAACCGTTTGTCACGGTCGTAATTCGCCGGAATACCCGCATGGCCGGTCACTAACAGCTCGCACAGCAGCAGGTCGTTCGGGCCGGCGTAGGGGAATTGCTCCACCCCGGTCACGCGCACGGCAAACGCCTCCCACCCGCGGCATCCGGCATCGAGGAGCGCATCGGCGACCGGCTCGCGTATCACCAATTGCGGTGGCGCCTCTCCCACAAAATAGATATCGGGGAGCGATGAAGTGCAGGAGAAGATGGGCATCAATCCAAAGCGCGCGCCCGGTCCGATTTTTCGATCGGCGGGCAGGTGCAGCATCGCGCGCAACGTCGCGACGATTTCACGGAATGCCGCCGGGGAGATCGCGCCTGCTTGCTCGCATTGCCGCCCCAATGGATCATCCGGACTCGGCAGCGTGTCGCCGACCATCCACTTCTCCAATTCGTGCCCGACAACCGCCGCAGCGGCTTCATTCAATTGCACGCTTAAGCGGCGGATCTGTTGCAGCAGCGGGTGGTTGTACGGGAGCGCTGCCGCCTCGGGAATGGGATCGTCGATACCACAATTATGCGCAGTGTTGCAGGACGGGCAATAGATCTGTGGCAGAAAGATGGCGCCGTCGTTGTCCCAGCCGAGCAACACATCCTCGTCGTTCGCACAATCAGGCCAGGGCGTGGGGAAATCTGCGATGAGTTCATAAATTGTCATGAGGGCACCTTCATAATAAATTGGGAACATTCCGTATGCACGAAAGTATGACAATATCCAGGTGCGCCAGTAGCAGCAACAACCGTGATCAAGGTCTGCCACCGTATAGCTGCTATCGTAACGAGGGGAACGTCTCCTGTCAATCTCTTTGCTACGGAAGGGAGCGGGACCATGAAAGCGAAATAGTGCTAACAACGC
>DASXVL010000072.1:0-6162 GCA_036504255.1 Armatimonadota bacterium
TGTGCGGCGCGCCCGCCCGACGCCTCTGCTTCCGTATGGACCTGCGCGGCAAACCGATGCAGTGCTGGGCCTACTTCCTGGTCAATCGACGTCAGGGATATACCGTGCTCTGCACCGCTCCGAGCGCAGAGTTCGACGCCCTCCAGTCCGACTTCACCTACACCGCCGCCACCTTCGCTATCGTCCCCAAGCCCGAGTTCCGATGAGTCCCCCCGGGAACGCCAATCTCCTGATTGGCATTTCGCGCCTCGCCAATCGGGAGATTGGCGTTCCCAGGGGGGACGGTATTACGCTTGCGTTTTTACCGAGGATTTGGAGCGCGTTTCCTGCAGCGTCATCTGCACTTCACGCCCTTCGAGGATGCCCAGCGACATGTCGATGAGTTCCTGCGCTTCGAGCGGGGTCATGGTGCCCACGGTGACCATGTCTTGCGGGCGCAAGGAGTTCCACACGAAATGCATCGCCTGGAAGGGGCGGATTTGCCCGGCGGCCATGGGCTTGATGGTCATGACGGGTTTTTTGGCGGCGTGAATGATGCGCGCCACCCAATCGACCTCCACCTGCATGAGGAACCCGTTGGCGTTGTAGAGGGCGACATAGGACTCCACGTCCAGCCCGCTTTCGTCGGCGTAGACGATGCTCTCCGGCATGTGCGTGCTCAGCCCCGGAATCATGCCGCGCTCGCGAATGAGTGCGCAGAGGGTATCCATGTGGCGCACTTTGCGCGTGCAGCGGTCCACCATCGCGTCGGTCGTGCCCTGGTGCGGCATGCAAAACACCGCGCCGCGTTCCATCTGGAAGTCGAAAATGCGTTTGGCTGCATCAAGATCAAAGCCCTGCTCCGGCGTTTGCGCATTGACCGGCACGCCCGGCGTGGACACGAGGATGCCCTTGACGCCCGTACGGTCTTCCGCGATGCGAATGCCCTCGTAGAGCGGATCATGGTCGATGAGCCCCATGATGGTGTCGATACCGGCACGGAAAAAGACTTCCAGAATGTCGGCGATACGGTTCGGGTCGCGGATGTTATCCCGAATGAACGAGTCCTTCGCGGCCGTAGTGTGGCTCCAACCCAGGAACCAGTTCGTGCCGATAATCATGCGGGAGAGTGAGACCCCGCCAACGGTGGTGCGTGGAAATGCTGCCATGATGAGTGTCCTTTGTATGCGAAATTAACGTCGTGATATCGGGGGCGTTCTCCAGAACACCCCGCCTACTTACACCCCATATACCCGGTAAATAACGCGACCGACTCACCGATTTCCGTGAGAGGATCGCTTTCGGGGACGAATTCCAAGCCCCAATACCCGGTGTAGCCGGCGGCCTGGATGGTCGGCACGATGTCGGCGTAGTCGGGCGTGCCCCCGGCCACGGGCTTGGTGCGCTTGGGCGCGTTGGCCACGTGCAGATGCCCGATGATCGCCAGGTTACCCAGCACGTCGGCGCGGATGTCCTCGCCCATGCGATACATATGATAGAGATCGTAGAGCGCCTTCACCGCCGGGGAGTTCACCTGGCGCACCACTTCGAAGCCATAGGCGCTGGAGGCGGCCTGGTAGCCGGGGTGGTCCTGGGTGCAGAGCATTTCAAAGAGCAGCGTGACGCCTGCCGCTTCGGCCACCGGTGCGAGTTCGCGCAGGCCATCCACGCAGTGCATGATGCCGTTCACGCTGTCCTCCGGCTCGCCGTTGCCACTGAAGACGATGACGGCGGGAATCGCTTCCCGTTGCGCCGTGGCGATGGCCTCGCGAATGGCGGGCAGCAGCGCGGCGTGGTTCTCACTGCGGTTCAGCCCCTGCGTCATGCCCGGCCCGCCCATATTGATAATGGCGAGCCCGGCGGCGCGCGCATCGGCCCAGCGCGATGGATCAACCATCTCCACGCCGGTCACCCCAAGCGCGGCCAAGCGGGGGTAGTACGTCGCCGCAGGCACGGCGTCACGAAAAAAACACCAGTCAGGCGCACTGATCTTCAGCGGGCAAGTGGACATGCGAACACTCCTTAAATCACCGATAATCACCGAACGGCGTAGTAATATGCCTAATATACAGCAAACCATACCAGGGAACGCGCGCGCTGCCAAGGAGAGAAAATGGTTATTTATGCAGTTTTTTGGCGCAATATTTCGGACATCCTCGAAGAATCAGCCGAAAAGCATGCTAAAATATGGTTGTAGCACAGCGAGCCCAGGGACGTCAGGAGAGCCGATGCACGTATACGAGGCGTTGATGGATAACGAGGTGGTTTTCCAGACCGGCTTCCGGCACCGCGTCGGGCCGCGTCTCTGCCCCTGGCACCAGCACGCGGTATGGGAATTGGTCTATCATCCGGTCGGCAATGGCAGCACCGGAGTGGACGACGGGACGACCATCGCGTTTCGCGAGGGCAGCGTGGTGCTCTATCCGCCGGGCGTCGCCCACAATCAAGTGAACGCGCTGGCGGGCGAGGATTGGTGCATCCACTGGCAGTTCGCCGCCACCGTGCCCGCGCTCGCGCCGACGCCGTGCTACGTGCCGCTGCTCGCCAGCCCGATTCTGCACACCGACCTGCGCGAACTCACCTGCGGCAATGCCCCGCCGTTCGACGATCCGGCCCGCCTGCGCGCGCGCTCCTGCCGCTTGACCGCCGTGCTGCTGCAATTGCTGGCCGACGGACGCGCCGCCGCCGACCCGGACGCCGCCGGCGAACAGTACGTCGCCGCCGCGCGCGAATACCTGAACGAGCAGGCGACCACTCTCCGCCACCTCGATGAAGTCGCCGCGCACGTGGGCATTAGCTACGACTACCTGCGCCACCTCTTCCGCGACGTCACCGGCGTCAGTCTGCACGAATACGCGCAAACGGTGCGCATCGAACAGGCGAAAGCACTGCTCGAACACTCCGCCTTCCCGGTCAAAACCATCACCACCCTCTGCGGCTTCTCCAGCACGCGCTACTTCGCCGCCGTCTTCCGCCAACGCGTCGGCGCCACCCCGATGAGCTATCGCCAACGCGCGCACGGCGGGTGAGACGGTGGAGAAGGACTCTAGGCTAGGTTGGCGTCAACAGCACGGTCTGGAACAGGGCCATAGCCCGGCTATCCCAGGGCCGGAAAGGACAGGGGACAGCCGGGCTCGCGCCCAGTTCCAAACGGTGACTGCCATTCCGGCGCAGGGCGCACGAGCGAAACGGTTGCATTATGACGAGACGGTGGTGTGTATTTATAAGCGTATGGGACTGTCCTCGCGTATCACGCCCCGGTGGTGGAAGCGACGCCGGGAGCAAGGTCAGCCGCTCTGGGGGCATCCGCGCCCGGTGCCGGACTGTCCCCATGCGAGAGGCGCTCCAGAGGGGACAGTCCGGTACCGGGCACCTGAGACAGCGCGGATTCGGTGCACCGTACCGGCCGCGTCCTCGCTTGACGGGCATTCGGCGCGAGAATCAGTCCCATACGCTTCCCAGGGCTGGCAACAACAGGAGAACGTCCGGACCCCAGTTCCAAATAGTGACTATCCGCAAAAGTGACATCTCCTGGTTTCTCTCTGCGCGTAACCGGCACACCCATCCATTTTATTAAACATCGCGCAGACGCCAACCAGGTGGCAGCATGCGTGCGGCGTCCGACACGCGTGTGTCGAAGCAGACACAGGTAGGATTTTCCGCGACGTTGGTCCGGCGTGTTTTCCGCTACACTAGCTGAACGCTCACCGTGGAGGTGCGCATAGGAGGGTGGAACGATGAGCATTGGACGCTTTAGCATCGAGACACGGCAAGTGGATGAAGGCACGGCGATCGTGGTGTTCGCCGGGGAGATGGACCTGTATACCTCGCCACGCGCGAAGGAGACGCTGACCGGTCTACTGGCGCAAGGCTTTCGTTACTTGATTATCAATCTGCACCAGGCGGAATACCTGGACAGTACCGGGCTGGGCACGCTGATCGGCGCGTTGCGCCGCGCGCGGGAACACGGCGGCTCGGTGCGGATCGTCGCGCCGTCGCACACCGTGCGACGCCTCTTTGAAATGACCCGACTCACCAACGCCTTCCCCATTGACGCGACCGAGCAGGATGCGCTGGCGCACCTGCACGACGCCATAGTCCACCAACAGGCGGCATGACCCTGTGCCGCGGCAAGGAACCCGGCCCCCGTCCGGCGAACAGATGACGTGACAGGGGGCTGGATGGCGCGCGTACTGACCGAAGAACACACGCTGCACCGGCAAGCACGCTGGGCGTGGGCCGGTGTGGCCGTGGGGTGGGGGATGGTGCCGCTCGCCATCGCCGGGCTGCTCTGGCGGCAGGCGCCGCTCCTCGCCTGGGCGCTCATTCCCATCCTGGTGACGCTGGCGGGGCAATGGACGCACCGCGCCATGGCGACCATCCTCGGCTACGGGGGCGAACGCGCCGTGGACCGTGTACTGCGCGCGCTGCCCGACGACTACCTGCTCTTCAACGGCCTCACGCTCTGGGTGGATGGCCGGCAGGCGCAACTCGATCACGTGCTGCTCTCGCCCTATGGGCTCTGGTGCGTGGAAACCAAGTCGCTGCGCGGCGCCGTCTACGGCACGGAAACCGAGAAACGCTGGCAGCAGGTGAAGCGCTCGGATAGCGGGCGGCACTACCGGAACGCCTTCTACAGCCCGGTGCGCCAGAACGCCACACATTGCCGCCGCCTGCACGCCTATCTGCTCCGCCACGGGCTACACGTCGCCGTGCGCTCTCTCATCGTCTTCACCACCGCCGAGCTGCACGTGCGCACCACCACCCCCGTCATCCCCCTCGCGCAACTGCCCGGCGTCATCCACGCGCACGACACCCAACCGCAATTTACCTCCCACGACGTCACCCGCATCGCCCACGCCCTCCTTGCCAGCGCCGGCTAACACGCCGACGGCGCAGCAGACCCCACCGCTATTTGCCAACGTGCATCTGACCGCGTACGACCCGGCGAAACAAGACACTCTGCCCAAGGGACTCGACGACATGGGCAATCTCGTGAAGAAAGGGAATGCCTGGGGGATACGGACACTGCTGCCGGTCTGAACTACGCGACTGATCGTTTGCTTGGGCAACCAAACTCTACCGCCGCAAAAGTAATCAGCTTGGTCAGTGGCGGCAAACCGCACGATGTGGCAGGCACAAGTTACACCGAACTACGTGAGCAAGCGGCCAACGTCGCCGCTGACCGTGCTGGCGCGGGAGGCATCACGATACACACGGTAACACTTGAAAATACGAAAGGCGTCAACTTTGAGTTCAACGAGGGCTTAGAAATTGTCCTGAAAGTATCTGGCCAGAGTTCGCGCCGAGATTTTTCCGCCTGCCCGTGGCGGATTTTCGCCAGTGTATGAAGACATACATACCAGGAAATTCGCCACGGGCAGGCGGAAAAAGATCAAGCGAGATCGGTCAGATACTTTGAAGACGGTTTCTTAGTGCGCAACGGAGGCATGGCGCTGCCGCGGAAAGTGCCGATAACCTGCGTAAGCTGTGGGCACCTTTGAAATCGGACGCCCACGGCTGCTGAAGTAACGGATCAGCAGGGAATAATGCACAGACGGTCGCTACAGGGCATTGTAACGACCGTCTGTCCGTGTTTGCTTATGCTGCGCATCCCGCTTACGGCCAGTCGGTGTCTTTCGTTTTCCCCAGCACTTCGATGTCATCAAGGCCCCACGATTTTTGCGTGGTGTCGCCCCAACCGGGCGCGACGCCGGTGAAGATGAGCACCAGGGATTTGCTGTTATGGTCGAAGGTGACGGTGATGGGATAGACGGCGTCATGGGCGTAGCCCAGGGTATCATTCTCGGCAGCGCCGGTGCGCGCGGGGTGGACGTTGGGGGTGTTGCCCGGATAGGCCTGCGGGTGCAGGTCGAACTGGTCGCTCGCATTATTGAAATTGGTGTTGATGGCGATTTGCGTGGGATCATCCACCGCCATGCTCCACCCATCCTGCGTCAATTCGTTGCCGGTCAAGGCGCCGATGGCGAAGAGGTCGAAGCTGACGCGTACCTGGTCGTGCTTGGGCAGCCCGAGCAGGACCAAGCGCACCTCGCGCTGGCCAAAGCGCCCGAGGAATTTCCGCTGACCGCTGGGGGTGGTATCCAGCCCGCCGTTGATCCATTCGTCGCCCAGGTCGCCTTCAAAGTCGTTGGCGTACCAGAAACCGGTGAGCGTGGAGTC
>DASXVL010000073.1:0-3124 GCA_036504255.1 Armatimonadota bacterium
TGCGATGTTCCCACACACTCAATGCGGCGGATGTGAAGTGGGTCGTCTGGAAAAAAGCCTCTTCGGATTGTTCATCGATGACGATGAGATCGAAATTCTCCAGGAGCTTCCCGCCGTGCTGGAAGGAATGCCGTACGCCAACGACCACTCGCGCATCCTCCGCCTGCGCTTGGTTCTCTTGATACGGGCAGGGGGTAAGCAGCGATTTGAACCGTGTCTTCCGACGCTCTTTCGGCGTCATGGCCTCCCACTTGGCTTTGGCCTTGTCGCGCATCTTCTTCTCGCACGCGTGACAGAGCAAGGCATTCACCGATTGATTACATTTGCTCAGGGCTTCCGCTTGCTTGTAGCGCCGGCAGAACCCCGGGCTTTCCGGGTCGGGAGAGCGGGGATAGGCAATCGCCACTCCAGGTAACAGCAGGCCATCCCGTCCCGTCAAATAATCTCGCACCAGTTCATCGATTTTGGCGCGACTGTGGGTCGCATACAAGGCGCGGAGCGGTTGCTCTTCATGGTCGAGGACCAGGCATGTCGCTATGGCAGCAAACAACTCGCCGAATTGTTTGCTCTTCCCCACGCCGGTGCCGCCACGAATGAGATTCACACTCTGCCCATGCCGTTGCACCAAGGGGACGATCTGCTGATGCACGATCTCTTCCATATGCACCCAGGCGTCCTGCAGGGGAAGCTGGGTCAACGTCGGGGGCTCGATCTCCTCGCACGGCAGCATGCGCTGACCGTACGGAGCAAAATTATCGGTCTGCGACGATGCCAGCTTGTGTCCCGTCACTTGCTCTGCCGTACGCATCGCCTCTGCCGTGCTGTGTGCCATCCCGAGTTCAACCATCATCTGAAAGATACTCGCTTTACGCCCGGCGCCACGAAATGACCGAAACGAACCGGTCTGTGGATTCACCCGCGCACTCGGGGTCCGATCTCCGGTGGGGGAAGCGGGATCACGACATTCGAGATATTTCCCCTGCACGATCCGCCCGGTGAGGTAGTGACCATAGACCTGGTGAATGAGCGTGTCATTCCCGCAGACCTGCTGCGCCCAGGCAGAGAAGGCGTTGTCCGGCACTGCGCCTTGCTGTTGTCTGGCAAGACTGCCCTGGCGCTCATCGTCCTCGCTCGGGATTGGCGGCAGCCGCAAGAACATCTCATTGAGCTGTGCGTACCTGATGCGCGCGAAGGCGCCGCCAGGCGGCAATGCCAACGGTTCACCGGTACCGGGATCGATGAGCGTATTGTGTCCCGGTATGGCACCGGCATGCCAGGGTAATGTCAATGACGCACCTTGTGACCTTGGCTCGTGCCACTTGGGATTGATCTCGACCTTCGCGCGCTCGTCCGCATCATCCATCGCGCCGGCGAGCAGGTGGGTGGCGAGATGCCGGGCGACACGGCTTTCGATCTCCGTCTCCAGGAACACCCACAGATGATACCCCTGCCCGCTGTGCGACCGCACGAGATAGGCGGGGAACCCCAAGCCGGTGAGGTGCTTGTAGGTTGCCACCGCACTGCCCAAGGCATCCTTCAAGGGATTGCTGTGGTTCGGCCCATCGAAATCATACGCGAGACAGCGCGTGCGTGGGGCCGGCGCGTATTCCGGGATGACACACAGGCGATGACTGCTGGGATCGAGACGCTGGAGATTGATGCGCTCACGCGCTTCCCCCGTACCGAACACGCGGATCATGCCGGCAGGCAGCCAGGCGGCCTCGCCGTAGAGCATCGTGAAGAGGGCTGCCGGGATATCTGCAGGCAGGATGCGGTGGGTGGCCGTCTGTTCCTGTCCGGTTTGTCGGTTCTGGTAAAAGCGACGGAGTACCACGGGGTAGCCCTGGATAACCTGCAGCAGGCATTCCGTCCGACAGATGGCCAACTGCCCCGCCGGTGAGGTGCATATCTGGTCGACCAGGTCATCAGCGGGCTGGCGTGCCGCTGCCGTTTCTGCTATAATAGCCATGGTTAGAAGACCTTCCGCCGCTGCAAACGGCGCCTATCAACACCGGTTCCCCCGCCAGGGAGCCGGTGTTCGCATTTGGTCCACATTGCAAGCAATACACATTCCTTGCAATGTCAGAGAGTTTAGGCTGCCAATTCACGCGTGCTGGCCTGGCGTCTCCCCGGTATTCTCTGCAATGTTTCTGCGCTTTTTGATCTCCGCGAGCAGCCGCAGTTGCCAGGCGCGTTGTTCTTCCGGTCCCCACTGACCCGTTGGCTGTGCTTGTTTCGGCTTGCGCGGTCGAATCATCTTATTGAGATGGGTACGAATCGCTCGTCCTGCCCGCTGGATGGCTTTGCCGTGACCCGCCTGGATCGCCCGGTAGAGAAAGAGCCAGTAAATCACCAGCAGGTCGATGCGCTCTCCCTCATGTGGAAACTCCGCGCGCAGACCGGCCACCAGTTCTTCCCACTCCGCGACCATCGCCCGCTCCTCGGCATTGAGTATCCGTGCGGCGTAGAGTCCGTGCGTCATCGCTCCCAAGCAATTTCTCCGCTGTCGGCGCGACATGGCGTCCGGTGGGGTGGTGTGCGACCGCCGCCAGCACTCCAGCCAGTATTGCTCCTGTCGGTTCAGCATACGGCACCTCACTTCGACTCCAGGGTAGCTCTGCAAAAAATTCCTACTTCGCGACATATAGAGAGATGTAGGGGATGCAAAAACAAAATGCGTCCCCAGTGCGGTGTGCTCCACCCAGCTATACGCCGTCAACGGACAGATTTACATCGTTCAGCGTATATAGACGTTGGCGGCATGTGATCCGCTGCCATGTTTCTGGACGTTTAGCTGTGGGGGGAGGGAGGCGTTTCGCCATGTGCACTATGGCCTGCCTGCGGCGAATCACCCGTGCGCGTGCTCGGTGGCATGGCAATGCCCTTTGCCTCCTGGAAACGCTTCAGGATACCGCAGACATGCCGCGGGGTGATCTGCAGCATGCGGGCAATGTCACAATTCCGAAAGCCTTGTTCCTTGAGCGCCCGCACCCGCACGGCGATGCGCTGTCGCGACTGCGTGATATCCGTGGGGATGTATAGCAGTCCGGTGGCATACTGCCGGATTTCCTTGACCAGCCGTTCGGGCAGCACCTGGTCGGCGTGCACATAGTTCCAGCTTCGC
>DASXVL010000074.1:0-7267 GCA_036504255.1 Armatimonadota bacterium
CATTGGGAGAGGGGTTGGGGTGAGGGCCGCCCCCAGCCCAGCCTACAGTCCTTAGCATTGTCTGGAACAGGGCCCAAGCCCGGCTATCCCCGGCTTGTTCATAGCACAACCGTTCCGAGACTTCCACCCGGTGCGCTGACCGATCGTACTACGGCATATCCGTACGGAAGGGCACGGCGGGCAACTCGGCTTTGTTATAGAGGTTGCCGGACGGGTTGTTGCCCCAGTCGTAGCGCACGGCGGTCGGCTGCGCCACGGTGGCGGCGGAAACCACCACCGTGTTGCCGTCGATCACCGCGTCGGCCCAGACGAACTTCTTGTCCGCCCCGGCGATGGCGAAGCCGCGCAGCGTGTCGCCCTTCATCACCAGGCCGCCCGCCAGTTGGTCGAACTCCAGGCGGATGCTGTTGCCCTGCACAGTCATCGTTTTGTACACCGGACCGGAGTAATCGACTTTCTTCCCGTAGGCGATGGCCTCGGCGGAGAGGGCGAGACGACGGCCCACTTCCTGCTTGTTCGTCGGGTGGATATCGTTGG
This sequence comes from Armatimonadota bacterium, assembly GCA_036504255.1. GTDB lineage: Bacteria > Armatimonadota > Hebobacteria > CAIYQO01 > CAIYQO01 > DASXVL01. The sequence continues at coordinate 538 of DASXVL010000074.1, forward strand.
GATCGCCGATGTCGATGGCCATGGCGATGCCGACATTCGGCAGGGCTTTCGTGGTCAGGAATTGCGCTTCACGCAGTTCCGACCACCCGCCGTTCCCCGGTTGCACATCGACGGCGCCCAGGTTGGCGAGCGAGACGATGATAAAGGGGAAGTCACCCACGCCAAAACGCGCGCGCCAGTCACTGATCATGGTCGGCAGCAGCGTGCGATACTGCGGGGCGCGGCCCGCGTTCGATTCGCCCTGGTACCAGATGGCCCCTTTGATGGCGAAGGGCAGCAGCGTGGCGATCATGCCGTTATAGAGCACGCTCGGGTTGTTGGGCTGGGTGTCGAAAGGTATCGGCAAGCGCCCGTGCAGCGTATCTTTGTATAGCCAGTCGCCGGCGAGGATGATGGGGTTCGCGTCGTCGGCGGGATTGACCAGCTTCATGAACTCGGCCGGACCGATGAGGCCGCCGTTGTTGTACAGGTCATGCAGGCGCACGGTGATGACGTTGCGCCCGGCTTTCACCAATGCTCCCGGCACGGGGTAGGCGCGGCGCGGCGAAATCCGGTCCGTGGCGCCGACTTTCGTGCCGTTGAACCAGGTGATGTCGCGGTCGTCGATACTGCCCAGGTTGAGCACCAGGTCTTTGCCCGCCCAGGCCTCCGGCAGCTGAATCTCCTTGTGGAACCAGACGATGCCATCCATATTCAAACCCGCCGCCTCGATGGTGGTGGGCAGTGTCATACTCTTCCAGGCGCTGGTATCCAAATCCGCCGCCGCCCAGGGGAAACCGTTATGCGAGCCCGGCTCGCTGTTCCACCAGTTCTCGGTTTCTTGTGTGAAGTGGTCGGTGATCCATTGCGGGTTGGCATTGGCCTCGGCCACGATTTTGAGCCCGTCGTTGAACTCCGGCAGCTTGGCGCGCAGCACCTCGCCGCTGGTCCACGCCTCGGCCACGGTACCGGCCCAGCAGGATTCGAGAAGGCCGATGGGCACGTTCACGTCTTTGCGCAGTTGGCGGCCAAAGAAGTAGGCCACGGCGGAGAAGCCGCCCCAGCCGCCCTTGACGATGGTCTGCGGGCTGCAGACATCCCACCGCCCGCCCACATAGGCTTGTTGCGGCGCCAGTTGGATATTGTGCGGTACCTCATAGAGGCGGATATTGCCGTCGGTCGCGTTGGCGACTTCCTGCGCGGCTTCCTTGCCCAGATTATTGATGCCGAAGAGCATGTTCGACTGTCCACCGCAGAGCCAGACATCGCCCACGAGCACGTTCTCCAGCGTCACGGTTTGCGGGCCGCTCACCGTCAGCGTGCAGGGTCCGCCAGCCGGGAAGGGACCGAGCTTGGCGAGCCATTTGCCGTCGGCGTCCGCGGTGGCCGTCGCCGTCTTGTCGAGCATGGCGACGGTGACTTTCGTCCCCGGTGTGCTCCAGCCCCAAATAGGGGCGGCGAGATCGCGTTGCCAGACCATATTGCTGGTGAACAAGGGATGCAGGAACGGTTTGGGGGCATCTGCGGCGGACGCGGCCAGCATCCCGCAGACGAGCAGCAGCATCCCGCAGAGCAGACGAGTCAGGCGTGAATGCATGGTAAACAATCCTTCGGTGTGAATTACCGGTTGGGGCGGTACCGAGTTAGCAACTATCATACCGCGACCGGATGCATTCGCCAAGCGTATGGGGGACATTGTCTGCGTTTTCTTGCAAGAAACGCCATGGCGCTTGCGCCACATATGTCATACTTTGCGTAACACGGCACTGGTCCTTTTCCAGGCCGCCTGCATGAGGACACCGACCATGTTCGAGCGCCGTCACCAACCGCTGTTATCGATCGAGGCCTACCACCGCCGCCTCGCACGCTTCGCGGGCATCGCCCTGCTCATCGTGCTCGGCTCCTTGCTCCTCGGCATCCTGGGCTACCACGCCTTCGGCGGCCTCCCCTGGATCGATGCGCTGGTCAACGCCGCCATGATTCTCGCCGGCATGGGCCCGGTGAACGCCCTGGACACCACCGGGGGTAAAGTGTTCGCCGCCGCCTACGCCCTCTTCTCCGGCATCGTCTTCCTGCTCAGCTTCAGCGTCGTTATGGCCCCCGTCGCCCACCGCTTCTTGCACCACTTCCACCTGGAAATCAGCGAAGACCAACGGGAGGAGGAGGATTGACTATGGGGATAGCCGGGCTATGGCCCTGTTCCAAACGGTGCTGTAACCCTACCGCCTCTGCAGAGCGTCCCGCTTTCATGCAAATCAAAGCAGTAGGCTTGCCCACACTGCAAAACATGCCTGGGCTTCACTTCCCGCCGTACGCGCCCCATCTGGGCGACCAGCCGTCGGGGCTGCCGGGGCGGATGTCGTGGGGGTTGCGCCCGTCGGCCTGCATGATATAGAGACGGCTACTATAAAAGGAACCGTACTGGTAAACGATCTGCAGGCCGTCCGGGCTAAAGGATGGGCGGTACACCGGTTGCGTCGCATGCGTCAGTTGCTTGGCGTTGGCGCCATCGGCGTCCATAATCCAGATCTGCTCGTCGCGCTTGAAGGCGATGAAGCGGCCATCCGGGCTGTACGCCGGTTCATACGCTTTTCCGGCGTCCAGGGTGAGACGCGTGAGGTTGGCGCCGTCGATGTCCACGGTATAGATCGCCATCTCACCGTCATTGTCCGACTGGAAGAGGATCTTTTTGCCGTCGGGACTGAAGGAGGGGCTGCCCTCGTGCGCCGGGGTGTCCGACACTTTGCCATCCTCGCCGCCGTCGGCGTTGATCAGGTAGAGGTCCTGCCGTCCGTCGCGCGTGCTCCAATAGATGACCTGTTTGCCGTCGGGGCTGAAGGCGGGGTCATAGTTGTTGCCTTTACTGGTGAGCTGTTTGCGCCCCGTGCCGTCGCTGTTGATGATGAAGATCTGCGTGTTATCCCCCGGTGCGCTGGGGGCAATGGTGTCGGCGGCATACACCACTTTCTTGCCGTCCGCGCTCAAGGCGGGCAGGAAACAGTTGCGCGTATTGGTCGAGATCTGGCGCAGGCCAGTGCCGTCCGGCGCGATGGCAAAGATGGTCTCGCCGTACTGGCCGAGTCCGGTAAAGACGATCTGCGACTTCGGGGCCGCAGTGAGACGGGCGCACAGCGCCAACGCCAGCAGACAACACACACTGAAACACGTACCACGCATAAGCTGACCTCCATGTAAGTTACCACGGGATGGTTGACCGGGAGCATGCATTACTGTAGTTACCTTCCGCACGGTATGGTTACTTCCTGCTGGATGATGATAAATTTAGCAGACATAGTGCGGCCTATAAACACGAACGGAAAACAGCGGGATGCCCTCGGGCGTGTGCACTATCAAAGCAAACGGGATAGCCGGGACTGAAGCGCCACCACGCTTACGCGAGTGGCAGGGTGAAGGAGAAGGTGCTGCCCTGGCCAAGGGTGCTGTCCACCCCGATGACGCCGCCGTGAGCCTCGACGAGAATTTTCGTGATGTAGAGGCCGAGACCGATGCCTTCCGCTTTCTGCATTTTCTTGCTGCGGTAAAATCGTTCAAAGAGGTGCGGCAGGTCGTCCGGGCTGATGCCGTGCCCGTGGTCGGTGATGGTGAGCAGGACGCCCCCCTGCTCGTCGCGGTGCGCGCGAACGAGAATGGGCGCGTCGGCGGGCGAGTATTTCATGGCGTTGGAGAGCAGATTCGACAGGATACGTTCGAGCCGGTCATCATCGGCCGAGACGGCGGGCAGGTCGCGGGGGATCTCTACACGGATGCGCCGCGTGTCCATGGCGACCGCCCAGCGCTGGAACAGGTTGTCGAGATAGTCCGCGAGGTCGATGGGTTGGCGATGCAACTGCAATTGCCCGCCTTCCAGGCGCGCCGCCTCGACGAGATCCTGTATCATACTGTTCATGCGCTGGCTGCTACGCACAATCGCCTCCACGCTGAAGCGGCTGGGGTCATCCGGCCCCGCCAGCTCCTCTTCCAGCAGACGCGCGTGGCCGTGAATGACCGCCAACGGGTTGCGCAGGTCGTGCGACACGGTATGCAGATACAGGCGTTGGCGCTCCTGCAAGTCGTGCAGGACGGTGACATCTTCCTTCACGGCGAGAAAGTGCGTGATTTCGCCGCGCGCGTTGCGCAGTGGGGAGATGGACGCGGCTTCCCAGTACAGTTCGCCGTTCTTCTTGCGGTTGTGGAATTCCCCGCGCCATTCCCCGCCGGCCCGGATGGTCTCCCATAAGCGGCGGTATTCTTCCGGCGGTGTCTCGCCGGATTTGAAGATGCTCGGCGTCTTGCCGCGCACCTCCTCGACCGTATAACCGCTCAAGATGGTGAATTTTGGGTTGGCGTACTCGATGTGCCCGGCGGCGTCCGTGATGACGATAGTGGTCGGGCTTTGTTCCACGGCGCGCTGGAAATGGCGTAACGCCTCGGCCAACTGCACGCGCTCCGTCGCGTCGGTGAAGGTGAGCACGACACCCTCCGCCAGTGGGGCGCAGGAATATTCCACCGGGAGCTGGCTGCCGTCCGCACACACGAAGTGATCTGCCACCTGCCGCTGCACCTCGCCGCGCCCGCAGAGCGCGGTGACCGGGTGCTCAGGCGTGGTGAGCAACGTGGTCACTGACGCCCCGAGCAACGCGTCACGCGTCGTCCCGAGGAGCGTCGCCGCCGTCGTGTTCGTATAGGTGATTCTGCCCTGCGCGTCCAAGCGCAGGATGCCGACATCCGCCGCATCCAGCAGGGCAAAGAGCTCTGCGGTCGGCACGGCTTCCGTGGGGGAATCGGCGTGTTTCGGTCCCGGCATGCTGTCCTCTCATCAGGCGCGTGGCGCCAAACAACCCGCGCACGACGACATTTTAACATAGATCTGTTAGGACTCAAACAGAAAGATGGACGAGCAGCTTGGCGATATGAGCACTGTCGCTCCTCGCTGTTTGTCGGAATAGTACAACAAACAGCGAGGAACGACGTTCATACCCTGGCTTGGCGTCCACGTTCTATTTGACGCGTTTGCAGAAAACTGTTATTGTGAGCTATCATTTTTGGACTGGGTGGCGAAAGCGAATGAAGTCATCATGCCACCATCGACGACTGCCCTGCCCGATATGAAAAAAGAGAAGGAGGGTAGTCATATGCCCGACAAAACTTTAGTATGCAGCGACTGCAATACTCAGTTTACGTTCACCGAAGGTGAGCAGGATTTCTTCAACCAGAAGGGGTTCACCCCCCCGACCCGTTGCGCCGAATGCCGACGCCGCCGCAAGGCGGAAAAAATGGCCGGTGGCGGCGGTGGGTACGGCGGCGACCGTGGCGGTTCCCGCAACTGGTAAGCTGTCCCCAACCTTGCTGTACGTCCCCTCGGCAACATACGTCCGGGGGGACGTACACCGTTTGTCCCCTACCTCACCATTCCGAGCCCTGTGATTTTGGCAGCATGGGGAACTGTCCGACGAGGATGCGGACGAGGAGTTCATAATGCCAGGCATTACCTGTGAACCAAAAATCAACCCCGTGGACGGGGCGCAACTCATATATATCGAGGCCGGCGCATTTTGCATGGCCTCCAGCGATGAAGATGTCACTGCGATTTTACAGCGGAACCCCGTGTGGGATGCACGATGGTTTGCGCACGAAAAACCCCAGCGTACCGTCACCCTGCCCGGCTATTGGATCTACCAGTCGCCGGTAACCGTGGCGCAATTCAAGGCGTACTGCGCCGCTACCGAGTGGCGCATGCCCGCCGAGCCGGAGTGGGGATGGCATGACGATCATCCCATGGTCAACGTGAGCTGGGAAGACGCCTCGCAATACTCCACCTGGGCCAATGTGCAACTCCCGACGGAAGAGCATTGGGAAAAGGCGGCGCGCGGGACGGATTCACGCTGGTGGCCGTGGGGCAACGATTACGACGCCACGCGCTGCGTGAACGCCAGTAACGCGAGCTCGACGCAACCGGTAGGACAGCACCCCACGGGCGACAGCCCGTACGGTGTCCAGGATATGGCCGGCAATGTATGGGAATGGTGCGTCGCCTCCCAACCGGGCGAATACGATCGCCAGGTGGCGCGCAACGCGCAACGCCGTCCGTCCTCCATGCCGAGCAACCGCGTGCTGCGCGGCGGCTCCTGGCTGTGCTCCTACGACGCGTATCTGCGCTGCGCGTACCGCTGCTTCGATTGCGAAACGCACAAAGGCCGCGGCGCCTACCGCCGCCCATCCTGCGGCTTCCGCTGCATCGTGAGCGAATAATCGGCCTAATCAGGTAAGCGACAATACGTGCTTTTTCGGAGGGCGGCTGGTGACAGCCGCCCTCCCGCATCTTTGATCGACTCCGAGGAGACCGCAGGCTGTTCTTTCCGGCTATCCTCAATACGGTTCACATAAGATGTTTCAGTCGTCCTTCCAGGACTACAATACGCTGGGTATCCTGCAAGCCCGAAGGGCTCGAATTCTCTAGCCCTGGGCAACGCCCAGGGTAGCCGGAATGCCCATGGGCTAGCCCTGTAAGGGCGACATGCGCATCCCACAAATAGCGTTCAGCATATGCTCCTTGCATGCCGCCCTGACAGGGCTGATTTCCCGACTACCCTGCCACCCTGGGCGTTGCCCAGGGCTATAGAATACGAGCCCTTCGGGCTAAGAGTACTACTCCCCATGGGCGAGCCCTGTGCATCAGGCTGCAAGCCCGAAGGGCGCGAATACTATAGCCCTGGGCTGATGAATTATCGCCCTTCGGGCGGGACACGACGGA
>DASXVL010000075.1:0-3258 GCA_036504255.1 Armatimonadota bacterium
GTCTGGCCGGAGATGCTCGCGGCGTTGAGCCGCACCGGCTGGCATAACTACTCGCTCTTCCTGCGTGACGACGGCCTGCTGGTCGGTTACCTCGAAACCGAGGACTTCCAAGCCGCTATCGACGGCATGGCCTCCGAAGAGGTCAACGCCCGCTGGCAAGCCGAGATGGGCGACTTCTTCGAAGCGCTCGACGGCCAGCGTCCCGACGAAGCGATGCGGCCACTGGAACAGGTTTTCTTCCTACCCTAACCCTTTCCTTGGCCGATCCCCGACCATTCTCGCTGATAGTTGTATGTAGTAAGGCACGCAATGCAGTTCAATGGAGTGCCGTCATGAGCTTCCACAGGAAGCTCACATGATTGCTCCCCGGCATAAATGCCAGGGCTAACAATGCGCCGGATAAATTCGGCTGGCTCGTACGCCAAGCCCCATTCATGGGGCGTATCGTTAGCCCCCCGATTTATCGGGGGGTCTTTGATGAGCTTCCTCTGGAAGCTCATCACGCCACTCCGCAAACAACGCTGCGTGGCTTACTACGTACAACTACTTCTCCGACCGGTTGCTTTACACCGGTACCGCCACCTCATCAATAGCGACAATCCGCCCACTGGTCAGCGAGGCGATGCCCGCGGCGATCACCGTCTGCGCCGCGAGCCCATCAGCGCCGGAACCGTCGATTTCCTCCGGGGAAACGCCGACAGCCACTTGTGCCAGGAAAGCGTGAATCCGCGCGCGGAACGTGTCGTCGAAGTTGCTGTAGCCTCCGAACACCGGATTCGTGTAGACCGACTTCACCATGTCGCCGGCGGGATAGAGCGTCGCCTCGCGCCACATGTCGTCCACTACCAGGCGCCCCTGCACGCCGGCGACCTCGCAGCGCTCCATCGGATGGCCGCGGGCGATGTCGTAGCTGCTGGTCAAATGCCCCACCATGCCGTTGGCGAAGCGGAAATTCCACGAGGCCGTCGACCACAACGTGCGCCCCGGCGCCTGCATGGCGAAGCACTGCACCTGGGTGACATCCCCGCAGAAGTAGCGCAGCATGTCGATGGAGTGCGGGGTGAGGGCCTTCAGGTGGAAGAAGGGGGAGTCGAACTCGCCGGGTCGTTCGATCCACAGGGCCATATTGGCGAAGAGCAGACTGCCGAGTTTCCCGTCATCCAGCCAGCGTTTTGCTTGCAGCGCGGCGGGGGTGAAACGGTGGTTGAAATCCACGCCGAAACACCGTCGCTGCGCTTTGGCACAGCGCACCATCTCCGCCGCCCGGTCGATCTCGTTGCAAATCGGCTTCTCGCAGAGCACGTGGCAGCCCGCCTCCAGCGCCTGCAGCGTGGGCTGGTAGTGATCGCTGCCGTACTCGTACCCGCCGGTCGCCACGCTGCACAGATCCGGCGATAACGCGGCGAGCATGACGGTGGCGTCCGTGAAGGCGGGAACCCCGAACCGCTCGCCGGCGGCCTTCGCCCGTTCCGGACGGAGATCGCAAACGCCCACCAATTCCGCGAGCGAATCCTCCTGATACAGCCGCGCGTGCAAATTGCCGATCGGCCCCAGGCCGATCACCGCCACGCGCAAGGGTGCTTGCGTCATACCGTTACCTCATCATACAGCGCCTCCCGCGGGAAAAACGGGAAGTCGTGCTGCGCTTCATCCGTCCGCCAGCGGCCCACGCTGTCCGGACGCGCCTCAATCTTTGCCATGGGGAAGCCCAGAAACGCTTCCAGGCGTGCCAGCGTTTCCTCTTGTTTGAACACGAAGTCCTCGAAGCGTACCGCGATACGGCGCGCCGGTGGAGGGGTCGCCTGCATCAAATCATACTGGTACTTCCAACTGATGGCGCGACGCAGGCGCAGGTCCTCCGTATGCTCGTACGGCACGCCGAAGTCCGCCAGGTCATCCGTGATATGCCCGCCGATGATGCTGTCGCGCGGATCGCGTACCCAGTAAATATAGGAAATCTCCGGGAACAGCCGCACAATCCACGGCAGCACCAGCACCGTCTCCGGCAGCTTCCACCCCCGGTACGGCGCGTCGCTGCTCAACACGGAGCCGAGGAAGGACTCCACCAGCCTGGTGAACGCCGGGTCGATGGGCATGGTGTGCAGCGCGGAGAAATCCCACTCCAACCCGCCCAAGTGGCGCACATACTTAGCGAAAACGCGGCAAGCCTCGTACATATCTTCCGGCGGCAGCAGGTCGCCCGAGCCGTTCAGTTGCGCCCCCATGTAAACGCCGGAAGCGCTCAAGGTATGCGACATGGCCCGGGTGCCTGAATGACCGCGACCGATGACGGTGATCAACATAATGCACCCCACATTACAACTTCGCCGCCCCCCGCTGCGTCTGCAGTTCTTTCGCCTGCAGTTGATTGGCGGTTTCGGGGGAGCCGATGTACAGCGTGTCGTACGCCTGCTGCGAACTGGTGAACGGGCCGCCTTTGCCGTTCCAGTTGAGATTGGTGTAGATGGGATTGGTGCGTCCCGTCTCCCGCTCGCGCTTGGCGATGTGCGCCTGCATGCGCGCTTCCAGGAAGGCCACCGCCTCGGGCTCCTCCGCGGCGACGTTATGGTTCTCCTCGGGATCCTTGAGCAGGTTGTACAGCTCCACCTCGGGCTTGAAGTGGAAGTCCGGCTCCAGCGCGTGGATGAGTTTCCACTCCGGGGTGCGCCAGCCGTGCTTGCGCATCCAGGTGGCCTCGGTAATATAGAACTCCGGTTCCACCTCGTGCGCCTCGCCCCGCATCAACGGCAGCAGGCTGCGCCCGTCGGCGGGAACGCCGGATTTCACCCCGAGCAGATCCAGGATCGTCGGCGTGGTATCCTTCTGCTGGACGATATCCGGGATATCGTACCCCTCCGGCACCTTGCCCGGAAAAACGAACGCCAGCGGGATATGCAGCGTGCAATCGTACATCCCGTGGTGATCGTAGAAGCAATCGTGGTCATGCAGCGTTTCCCCGTGATCCGAAGTGATCACCACCAGGGTATCCTCCTCGATGCCTAGCGAGGACAGCGTGGCGAAAATGTTGCCGATGCAGGCATCCATGTAGGCGACCGCCCCGTCGTACTGCGCGATGACGTACTCCTTGTCCGTGCAATTGGGCGGGAACCAGCTCCGCAAGTAGTCGCGGAACGGCTTGAAGGCATCCATGACGTCGAGCGAGTGGTTGTCGGGATCGCACTCGTCACCATCGTAAAAGAGCCGTTCGAACGGCCGCGGCGGCAGGTAGGGCGAGTGCGGGTCCATGTGGCGCAGGAA
>DASXVL010000076.1:0-9465 GCA_036504255.1 Armatimonadota bacterium
CACGCTGGCGATTGAGATCAACGGCGCCGTGCACACCCTGGCGGCGCAGGCGGGTATCACCTCCTTTAAAATTCCGCTGGCGCTGGGCAAGCCGACCTTCCGTCTGGTGCGCAATGGACGGCTCAGTATTAACATGACCGGCCCGTGGGAAATCAAGCGTGAACTGAAGACACAGGATTTTCTCTATCGCCTCGGATCGAGCAGTCGTCCCTTTGTGCCCTTCCTGTCCAACGATCGCACGCCGATGGCGGTCTGTGCTCCCCCCACCGGGCTCACCTGCACACCGGTGGGGCGTACCGTGCAGCTACGCTGGACGCCGTCGCCTGATGCGGTTAGCGGATACCGCGTCTACCGCGCCAGCGATCCGGCCGGCCCGTATACTCTGCTGTCGCCGAACTCGGTAACGGCCACGACCTACACCGACCCCACGCCACCCAAGAGCGCCACCTACCTCGTGAGCGCGGTGAAAGTTGCCGAACAGCAGGAACCGGTGGAGAGCGAGAAGCTGTTGGTGAATTACACAAGGTAGCGTTCGGCTATTTCGTATCTCTGTTCAGGTGACGCCGGTGTTTTAATTTGCAGAAATATCGTACGTGACCTGGCTCGATCTGTCAGTAGATGTATTAATTTTACCAGTGGTGCTGCAAGCTGCCCTCATCCCTCGACTAAGCTCGGGATTTTCAACCCGAACCCCTCTCCCGAGGAGAGGGGACTTGATGATCATGGGCAAGGCGACACAGACTGGTCTACTCGTCATATTTCTGAAAGGAACTCTCCAATGATTGCTCTTTTGCGTATGTGCCGTGTCGGCGTGGTGGCCGCGAGCCTGCTCTGTGCGGCGCTGCTTCCCACCTGGGCGGCGAACATTGCCTCGCAGGGTCGCGTGCTTGTCGATGAGGTGATAATTAACGAAGGTAAGTCCTGCGAGCAACTGCCGCCCATCAACAGTCGCCCCTGGGCCGATCCTACACCGTTCACTTCGCCTGACACGGTCGAACTCTGGTTCCCGTACCTGGAGCCCGCCACCATCAACGGCATCAGATGTACCGCCCTCTTCGACTTCATGGAAGGCGGCATGGTGCAAGCGTGGGATGGCGTACGCTGGACGGATGTCGCCCCGCTGCCAGTGCTGAAGACCCGTAAGGACCGTAGTGTCAAGGTGACTTTCGCCAAGCCGGTAACCACCCATGCCCTGCGGCTGTTCATCACGAAGGTCGGCAACGCGGACCACGACCGCCTGCAACTGACCGACTTCAACATAGACGGCACACTGCCGAAGGCGGAGGCGCTCTACAATCCGAAAGATGTCAGCCTCGCGTGTGACGCGAAATATAACGTGTTTGACCTGCCCAACCCGGCGCGGGTGCAGGTGACGGTCGGCAACTCCCTCGGGACCATTGAGCGGTTCCGCATGAAGGTCGCCTGGACGAATAACTATCTGGAGCCCGCCGGCACGCAGGACCTGGAAGAGACCTTCACGTTGGCCAAAGGGCAGACGCGCGCGTGGACGCCGACGCTCTCCCTGCCGGTGCAGGGGCCGTACGTCGCCACCGTCAGCCTCTTTGATCCGGCGCGCAATGTCCTCCTCGCCCGCCAGCGCCTCCTCGTCGGCCTGCGCGACGCGCGGATCTTCGAACAGGGCATTGTGGAACCGCTCGACCAACCCGGCCAGCCCATCATGCCTTTCCGCGCACGCTTGCAGCAGATGGGAACCATTTGGGGCACCGAACTGTCACAGGCGGTGCTCACGTCGCTCAACCGCCGTCCGGGTGAGGAGGCCTTCGCCACACTGAAGTTGGCCGGTTGCGATATGGTTGATGCCTTCATCGACTATAGTCTGGTTGAGCCGCTGCCCGGCGTCTATAACTTTAACTACTTTGACCATATGGTGCGCATGACCAAGCAATACGGCCTCGGCCTCAATATTGCACCCTGGCGCTGGCCGGCACGCGGCCTTGAGCAGTACTGGCTGTATGATGAGCTGACGCGCCAACGTGACGGCTCGCCCATGAGCGCGCCCATGAACTCCGGCACCACCGGCGCCTTCAGTTTCTGGGGGCCGCAGTACCAGGCGCACGCCTTCCGCGCCATGGAAGCCCTCATCAAGCGCTACAACAACTCTCCCTCCGTTTGGATGTGGCATCCCCATCCGTATGGCATGGTTGACCACGACGCCATCGGCGTTGAAGACGGCAGTGTGTGGGCGAAGGCCGCCTTTGCCAAATTCCTGCAGGCAAAGTACGCCACGATTGAGAAGCTGAACACGGCCTACGCGACGCAGTACGCGGACTTTGCTGCTGTGCCGATGCCCATACCGCTGTGGCAGCAGCAGGAGAAGCTCGGCAAATACGCCGAGATGACGCGTACGCTCGACACCAGCCCGGCTGCGGAGGATTACTTCGCCTTTTACAACGGCGACGGCCCCGGGCGCTGGCGCATCGAGATGATGAAGCTGGTGCGCAAGTACGATACCAAGCGCGGTATTTCCGGCGTCTACGCCTCTTCCGGTGTCGGCGCCGCCGACGAAGTCCTGCGGGCGATGCAGCAGTACGATGGTGGGACCGGCGACCAGGACATCGACTTTGTCCATTACTTCCGCCGCTTCATCGGCATGCGCCAGTACGGTCTGCACGGGCGCTTTGAAGATCACTTTCCCTTTACCCCCGGGCGTCTGGATTACTTTAAGCCCGGCGTCAACTATGCCGAAGCCAGTAATTGGGACATGTTCCAGGCCTGTTTTATCGGCGCAGACCAGTTTAACTATACCTTCCCCACCTGGGAGGAGAGCCCGTTTTGGGACATCGTCTTCGCCAATCCGCGCGCCAAGCGGCTGCTGCAGGAAGCGGCGCGCGCCGAAGTGACCACGCGCCCGGTAGCGGTGCTGCACTCCTACCTCTCCGATACGCACGAAGGGAAATACGTCTATAACGGCATGGACGTGGCGAACTGGTGGCTGATGAACGGCCTCAGCCGTACCATGATCGAACCGGGCCTCTTCTTCGATCCGATCAATACCGGCGGCCCGTTGGCGCAACTCGATCAGATGAAGGTGCTCATCGATGACGGTTCGCACCTCATCCCGCAGGCGGCGCTCGACCGGCTGGTACGCTTCGTGCAGGAAGGCGGTAAGCTGGTGCTGGTGAACAGCAGTGGCGAACGCCTGCAAGGCGCGGCCACGTCAACCTATCCGCTGCTTTCCGCGCTCGGCTATGAGGATCTGAAAGGCATCGCGAACGTGAGCTACGACGACGCGGAGTTGGGATTCTATGAGAAGAACGGCATCTTTAGCGAGACCGGCAGTATGCCCGTACACGCCTACAGCGTGCTGTCAGCGCCGAAGGGCGGACGTGTGCTCGGCGAAATTAATGGGAAGCCCGGTGCGGTGGCCTGGCCCGTCGGTAAGGGTGAGGTCGTGCTTCTCGGCGGCAATTGGGGACGCGACTACAGCGCGCAGTTCGAGGTGGAGAGTGCCACCGGTACCGACGCAGCACGGAAGAAAGCGCTCTGGGGGACGATGAGCAAGCTCTCGGAGAACCAATTTGCCCGCACCGGCGTCGCCATCATGCATGACATGGCGCGCTGGGCAGACATCCCGCTTGGCTTCACCGTGAATGCCGGCTTCGTCGGCGCGCGGAAAGCGGACGGCAAAAAGACGCTGATCTACCTGTACAACGAGGAGAAAGACTGCGCCACGCCCGTACTGAGTATCCTCGACCTGCCGACGGGGGATTACCAGGTGACCTGCGAATCGCTCTCCAATACGGTGAAATTGAGCCGTGTCAGCGCACAAGCGCTCGCACAGCATGGGGTAGTACTACCCTTAGCGCCGAAAGGCCACCTGATGCTCGTTCGCTTCACCCCGGTGAAGTAAGTACTGACGTCACTGTGCAGAAGAGCGTCACCATATCTCAGATGGGATACGGTGACGCTCTTTACGTCTTATGCGCATTGCCGCCAAGCAATCCTTGGGGACAGTTTTGTGCTGGGCACACTTTGGACATCGACCGAAAAGATGGAGTTGGTGGTAGCGGTGTGGAAGTGTGGCGGTGAGGCTCGACGAGAAGGGGGAAATGGAGCCTCCTGTCGGATTCGAACCGACGACCTGCTGAATACGAGACTGGCGTTTTTTTGGGGGGGTACGCGCAAAATAGCCTATTTTCTCTTCTTCGGGGACGCCGATGGGGACAGATGCCGGTTGACCTGTTCACTGCGCAGTGCGTTACTTCCCCTGGTACACTGCGATTATAAGTCATAATCGACGGCGTGTTCCTTATCCGGTGTGGGAATCAGGGTTTGCAGTCCGGACGAGACCGCGCGTTGCATGACATCCTGGACATCGCTTGCCAACATCGGCCCGACCGGGGGCAATGCCGGGGGAGTCAGCAGGGAAAGGAGCACCAGTTGGGGGAGTTTGCGGCGGAGAATGCGGACCGTATGAATAAAGGAAAGGCGGTCGGGATCTTCGTCCGCCGCCACCGCCGCGTTATGCATGACCACCCGGACGGCATAATGCGCGAGCAGCAGGCCGTAGATTTCTTGGCGGACTAAATCGGCGGTCTTGCTTTCGAACCGCTATGCCGAAAGGCAGCCGTATTGCTGGTCGAGTTCGGGGTGGCGAGCGTGGTGCCATCGAGCGTGACCAAGCGCCACTGGCGATACCAGGCCCCACGCGTTACAAGCCGGGTAAAGAGCGCGTGTAGGGTGGGGCTCCCGAGCTGCACGCGTGCCTGGGTGATGGCCGACTTGGCGGCGACGTTGGGCTGCACGGCGAGGTTGAGGGTGGGGCGCAAGTCCTCTTGCACTCGCTGCAACACCTCGCGGCAGGCATCCTGCAGGAACAGGGCTAACACGATTACATAGCAGACGAGAAAATCCGTCGGCAATGCCCGACGACGTTGACTGGTTTTGTCGGTAGCAGCAAGCACCGTGGCCAGCAGGGCGGGGGGATCACTTGCGGCAACACCACGACGGCGAATTTTTCCGTCACATACGGTAATGGAGACGAAGACAGCATCAGATAACTCCCATCCGGGGGAGACTATTCATACCACGGATGGCCTTAAATAAACCGTATTGACCTTGCCCCCTTTTTTTGCTGGTCCTGGACAGAGTCAATACGGTTCACATAAGATATTTCAGTCGTCTTCTTTGCCACCGGCTTCAGCCGGTGGTTGCGGGCCGAGCCGCCATGGGCCAGCCGGCTTCAGCCGGTCTTCTCCATCTGTGGCCTTCAGGCGCGAGTCTGTTGGTGGAGAAGCAGGCTGTAAGTCTGCTCACCAGCGAGGTAGAGCCACACCTCCACCATCGAAGCTGGTGGCAAAGAAGACGACTGAATTCCCGACAGCTTCCTCTTATGTGAACCGTATTGTGTACAGAGTGGACCTTTGTTATTTCGCCCTCAGTGATTACCGAGAAATATTCCGTTCGCTACGTTCACACCCGATAGTGGCCGTGGTCAGCATGGCATCCGCCTGTTGTGGTTGCGCGTTGGATTTCGCCGGTAGCGTCGCAAAGGGCCACAGCGCCAACTGGTTCTCCGCGCCGAAGCGGACATACGGGGTGATATTGATGTCTGTACGCAAGGGAAACGGGTGGAGGAAGGGATTATATCCGATGGGATGTCCGTTCACCACCACGCTGCCGAGCCATTGCATCGGCATTTCGAGGTGAAGCATGACACGCTGGCCTTGCCAGGATTGCGGTATCGTGACGGAGCATCGCAGATGCTGGGTCTTCCCGCGGAACGGCAACAACACCGGGGCGGCGCTCCCGGTACTCTCGACGGCAGACCAGTGCTCCGACAACGTCACCACGGGTTGTAACAGCGGTTCGGGGGCGAACCACACCGCGCCGGCGATCCCTGCAAATAATTTTCCGCCGTGCGTCACCTTCACCGCGAGCACGTTCTCGCCCGGACGCAAGGCATCGGTGACGTCATACGTGAGCGTTTGGTTCCAGCCATGGGCCTGATAGGTGGTAATTTTGACCCCATTCACATAGAACTCGCCTTCGTCGTAGACAATGGGGGAATCCCACGCATACAGCCCAAGGAGCACACGATGACCACGCCATTGTCTGGGCAGCGTGAACTGCGCGCGATACAGCCCCGCCCCACGGTACGCTTTCAGCGACGGTATCTGCTGGTTCCACAACCCACTGCGCAGTGATGTCCAGGCGGTATCCGTGTAGTGGGGTTGCAGCCATGCTGTCTGCGCGCTCGTCACGCCGGTGGGATCGGCGCGGAATGCCCAACGCTCAATCGGCAGCGCCTGCGGCGCGGTGTCCGCGGCACGCTGCGCCACCGGCGGCAAGGGCGGGAGGGGGCGACGCGTCCAGTAGGTGACCTTCTCACCCCACCAGGTCGCGAGTCCATCGACCAGGTCATGTCGTTTCACCGCAAAGACCAGCACGCCTTGCGCTGGAATGGTCACACTGGGCATGCGCACTGACGCGCCATCATAGGTGAAGCGCACGGCATTGTTGTCGACGAGGTTCCACACCGTGGCCGGGGCCGCTGTCGTCGCCAACGTCAGCGCTGTCGTCACCGGCGTGTTGGTGGTGTTATAGGCAATGAGCCATTCCTGTAGGCCATTTTTTGTGATGAATTTGCGCGCCCACACGTCGGGGCTCTCGCAATTAGCCGTGCGCGCGACGCCGAGATCGGCGAAGAGGCATTCATAAAACGCGCGCTGCATGTCGTTTCTGGAGGCCAATGCCCCGGCGATGTCTTTGCCGGTGCGCCAAAACGCCGAGCCGAGCACAATCACGCGCCCTTTGCCGAGCCGGCGATAGCCCACCGCGGTGGCGCCATCCTCCCAGGTGGCGAGCGGAATGGCTGTGGGGTCCATCGGCTGTAACGCTCGCCCATCCCCCGCGAACTCCCGGCCCGCCCACGCGGTGAACAGCGGCGGCTTAGCGCCGAAGCGGAGACGACCGCTATGGTTGCCCAGCACCTTGAAGCCGGTGAGCGCGCTGATGGGGTAGCTCTCCGGCTGCTGTGGGGAACTCACGCCGCTATTATGGAGCGCCACGAAGGTACCGCCTTGCTCTACGTAGCGGCGGATTGCGCCGAGTAACCGCGCGTCCATGATTTTGGTGCCACAATCGAACAGCACCGGGTAGCCATTGACGATGCCCTTGTCGAGTTCGCGTTCGGTCGCATACCCGTTATCGTAGTGCGCCGCCTGCAACTCGCCGCGCCCGATATCCCAATTCCATTTATCATCGTCGGGGTCGAGCAACATATTCTGCGCCGGGTGTAAGAGGACGATATCCGGCTTTACCCGCAACGATTTTCCGAAGAGCTGGATCAGGCGTTGATGCTTGCTGAACCATCCCGTCTCCTTCTCATATTTCATGTAATCTTCCAGCGTCCAGAAGAGGTGATGGCTGGAGTCACCGTCAATCATCATCCAGCCGAGTTCATGATCGAGCCATTCCCCGCGTGCCGTGCCGGATTCCTCCGACGAGCCGTAAAAGCCGGCCACCAGTCCAAGGCTCGGCCACCAGGGAAAATACCAGGCTTCCCGCCCGGTCATCTCAACCCCGGCGCCATATTGCACGGCGATATCCGCGACGGTATCGCTCATCGCCAGTTCATTCGTGCTCAAAATGAACGGGTGGTCCGCATCGATGGCGCGCGTCTCGGCAAAGAGTCGGCGATGTTTCTCGGCAATCTCATAGGCTTGCCATGCCAGCAGGTCGGTGTAGCGCGCATTCCCCGTCGCGCTCAGGTATGGATAGGTTTGCGGCAGTGACGTCGTCAGGAAGATGGAGCCATAGACTTTGCCTTCGCCGGGGATCAAGAGACAGAGATCGTTCACGCCGGGGCGCAACGCGCCGGTGAGCTTCACCCCGAACGGCCCGCGACCGTGGTCACTCGCCTGGAAGTCTCCCAATTTCGCGCCATTCAGCCAGATCGTCGCTTTGCTATTCCACCCACTCAGATTCAAGTGACAGATGAGATACTGGTCTTGACCCGCATGTGAGCGCAGCCACGCCCCGGCATCGAACGCGGTGCGTAAAAACGCGCTGGTGTAGGGGAGAAAAAGTTGCTCCTGCGCGGGGGGCAGGGCGACGGGTTGCCAGCCGGCGGCATCGGCGGCGGGCGGCGTGCGCTGATCTTGCTCCGCCTTCCTCCATTGCCACCCGTGATTCAACCAGAGGCTGTCTTGCGTGATATTGCCATAGAAGAAATGTGGGTCCGGCGCCTGCACGTCGTCCCACGTCTGCAAGGTTTTCGCCGCGCCGTACCAGCGTAGGCTCAACGCCGCGAGGCTATAGCCTTGTACCTCACGGAGCCAGCGCCGAAACTCCTGTTGTCCATCCGGAGAGAAATCCCAGGCCTCGGTTGTTTTGCCATGAAAGCCCATCTCCATACCCGGCGCGCCGCCACAGATACCCCAGCCGCCTAACGCCGGGCTGTCTTTATAGCGCGCCACCGTTTGGCGCAGGAAGCGGAGCGTCGTCTGCTGCTGCACGGCCAGCGGCATGCCCCAGCTTTGAAATCCGCCGCCCGCCATGCCGCTGCCGCCCCAATCACCCAGCAGCGTAGAAGGCGAGGCTTGCATCATCGCCTCGGGATACTGATTATGCATCCAGAAGGGGAGTTGACCGGCGACCGTCGGGAAGCTGACTAACAAGCCATTTGCGGCTTCGGCCGCGTGCAGCTCGGCATCGACCGCCCCCCACTCCGTCACCCCCGGCGCCGGCGAGTTACTCCAGAACGCGGGCAATTGGATGGCCAGCCCGCCCAGGCCAAACTGCTGCACGAACGGCCAATGCGTGTCGAGTCCAATGCCATGTGGCGAACTCATGGCATTGGTGTACGCTCGATATGCCCGCAGATCATAGAAGTCGAGGTAACGCGGGTAGGGTGTTGTTGGGGCAAACACCGTGCCCTGTGCCAGCAGGCGTCCATGCGCCGCCAATTTCGTCCGGAGCGCGCCCTCGCTCTCCGCACCGATGGCGATCACTACCGCGCCGGCGCGTCCCACCGCCAGCCACCCGTAGGGCGCCCAGCTATGGACAGGTATCTGCCGCTTCGCGACCGGCAGGGTTTTTATCTGGTGGTCGGTACCGGCATCCCAGAAGAGATCCGCCAACAGCTTGCCCAGCAAAATATCCGCCTTCTCTGCACGCTCGCACGTAAAGGTGACTTGCCCGGGCGTAAACGCTGCGGTGACGCGGCCATACCCACGCAAATCCACCGCAGTAGGCGGCGCGGCAAGGGCGGCAAGCGTGAGGACGCTCAGCAGGAAACAGCAGCCGATGAGAATGAAACGTGTGCGCATGGACATTCCTCCTGGTGACTAATTAGGTACTAACACGCGACCGCCTGCGGGCGGAGGTGAGATGCTGGGCGAATCCGGGCATGCTCTCAAGGCAGGCCTGGCGTCCTTAGCACTGTTTGGAAGGGTTCGAGCCGCAGCGAGACCCGCCGTTCCCAACCTGCGGGAGAGCGGG
>DASXVL010000077.1:0-2173 GCA_036504255.1 Armatimonadota bacterium
GTGATAGCGGATCGGACCGCACTGCATAAAGATGATGGGCTGATGGCCGTCTTTACGTACCGTGGTGGCCGACAACCCCGTGACATACCGGGCTTTGCAGGCGCGCGCCACTTGCTCGAAGCTGACGGCGGAAATATGGTGACATTCATCGACCACCAGGTGCCCATAGTTCGCCACCAGATCATCCACCACGCCTTTACGACACAAGCTTTGGATGAGCGCCACATCGATGATTCCTGTGGGCTTGTGCTTGCCGCCACCGATGTGTCCAATCTGCTTGCGGTCAATATCGAGAAAGGTCGTCAGCCGTTCTACCCACTGATCCAATAATTGCTGCCGATGCACCAGCACCAGTGTATTGACCTGGCGTTCCGCGATCAGCCGGGCGGCGATAACCGTTTTACCGAACGCGGTAGTCGCCGCCAGCACGCCGAGTTCGTGCGGCAACAGTGCCTGAATAGCCGCCTGCTGTTCATCCCGCAATGTGCCGGTGAAAGTGACAGCGAGCGGCGTACCGTTCATGCGTTCGTCGCTCATCTTCACTTTGATGCCCAGCTCAGAGAACAGCTCGCGCACATCATCATAGCATCCACGTGGCAACCCCAAGTGCTTGGAGAAATCCTCGGCACAGGCGATAATACGCGGCTTGCCGAACGTGGGCAGACGCATGGCCTGCGCTTTATAGAATTCCGGGTTCTGGAAGGCGGCGATACGGATGAGGCGATTGATGAGCGCCGGCGGCAGTCCAGCTTTCTCGATATACAGTTGATTGCCAAGTACGATAGAGACTCGCTTCGGCAGTGGACCGGGAATACGAGGCGGCTCGGATTTGCGCGATGGCGGTAGCACCCACGGCGTATCTTCCTCCTCATCGGTCACCACCATACGCACGCCAAGTACATGTCCTTCCCGCTGCCCCATCTCAACGATGTTGGCAACCTGGTCACGCGACATCGGTACGAGCGAGGAGAGGAATGCGAACGGATCGCGATAGGGAGTCAGCGTGTCATCAACGAACATGCTGTTACCGTGTTGCCGCGGTGTCTTCTGGAACGGCAAGGCAATAAGATTTCCGAAACCGCCTTGCGGCATGGTATCCTGGTTGGGGAAGAAGCGGTCGTAAGAATCAAGGCCGATTTCAGGTCGGCGCTCCATCGTCTTAGTGAGCAGGTATGCGCCTAATTTGCGTGCCAATACGGCGGGCACCGGTTCAGCAAAGAATATCCACACATGCCCGCCGTTCCCGGAGCGCGACCGTTCCAGCCCCGCGGGAATAGCGAAGTGCCTGCAAGTTTCCATGAAAGCGCGCGCATCGTCCTGCCAGGTGGTTTTGTCGAAATCGGCGGCGAGGAACCAGCAGGTCTCATCCGGAAGAAGGGGGTAAACACCGATGGTGCTCTTCCCATCCAGGTGCGCGGCGATGACGGTATCCGTTAACGGAAGCAGATCGCGGTTGGGACATTCCGAGCATTTGATGCGCGGCTTCAGGCAAACCCCACGCACCCATTCATTGCGACAAGCGGGTTGATACCCGGCTTTACCGGTCTTCGCACTTTCCCACCGCATAGGGTAGACATCATCGCGCCCACGAAAGAGTCGTCGGATTAATGCATGTTTTACGGCAAGTGACGATTTGAGGGTGATCGGCGCATCCGGGAACAACTGACTGGCGCCCTCCTCACGCCGCAGCTCCTGCCGTTCGCGCTGCAGCCTGGAGATCGCGCCCTCAGTCTCGACCCGTTCACGGTCCAGTGCTGACAGACGCGCTTGTAGACGGTCGATCTCCGAGGTGAGCGCCTGTAATCGTTTCGAGTCCGGCGCGCTCATGCCTCGGAGTTCCGCTTCCGCAACCAGCGTTGTCCCTTCTCGGTTAAGCGGTATTGTTGGTGCTTGCTTTGTGGCTTATCGGGCAAGGTACGCTCAATAAGTCCAGCTTCCAGCGCTGGATGCAAGTATACCAGCCGGAAATTTTCGACGTGGTTGAGACCCAGTTGCGCCATCAGCTCTTTACGTGAGATTGGTGAAACGCAGTAGGGAAGCATGCGCGCGAGTTCTGAAGTTACAACATCATGCGCGGTATCTTGGTCGGTATCTTGCGCGGTGACTGGGGGGGTACTGCCCAAGTCCTCTTCAAATTCCACTGCCGGTCGGAACGTGATGACAATAGACCCCG